>CATPAS010000213.1 GCA_955652075.1 uncultured Gaiellaceae bacterium
TGCCCGAGGCCGGCGAAGTCTCGATCGTGGGCGAGCTGCGCCACGAGATCTCGGAGGATGCCGAGGTCGTCCTGCACCAGGTGCGCATCTCTCTCTCGCCGGAGATGGTGCCGGACAATCCCGGCGAACGGAAAGAGTTCTGTCAGCGGCTTGTGACGCTGGCGGAGATCTGGGCCCGCCAGTGCATCAACGAGCGCCACGCGGAGATCTCCGACCTCTAGAAGATCCGCCAGCTCTGCCGCGAAAGGAAGAAACCGTGCCGCGCACCGTTGGTGCAGCGCAAGCCGGCGCGCTGCGAGACGCACGTAAAGCCGGCCCTTCCTGAACGCGAACGAGCGCAGGCGGGTCGGCGGCGATCATCGAGCTCGTGCCGCGCGTAACGCAAGGCCGGCAACACGCGTCGGCCGGCCTGCCTTCGAGATCACGTCCCCGAGCGCGGCTGCGAACTCCTCCAGGTCGTGCTCCGACACGACGAGGGGCGGCAGACCCTTCAGGACCGCCATGTCGTGTCCCGCAACCTGACTCAAGATCCGGTGCTGCGTGAACAGCGGTACGACCACGAGCTGCGCGAACAAGCCTGCCTGCATACGTTCCATCACCCGCCACGCCAGGCTTCCGGATTCGGGCTCGCCGAACTCCATTGCCCACATCAGTCCCAGGCCTCGCACTTCCTTCACGGCGTCGTGCGTGTCGACGATCTGCTGTGTCAGCTCGAGCAACCGCCGCCCGAGCTGCTCGGAACGCTCGACGAGCTTCGCGTCGTCCAGCTCGCGCAACGTTGCGAGCCCGGCCGCCATCGCGAGGTCGTTCGGCGCGAAGGTGGAGCCGTGGCTGACGGAGTGCTCGAGCGAGTCGAAGACTCCGTCGTACACCCGCTGCGCCATCAGCAGCGCGCCGACCGGCACATAGCCGCCCGAGAGCGACTTCGCAACCGTGACGAGGTCGGGCTCGAGGCCCCAGTGCTCGAAGGCGAACAGCTTGCCCGTGCGGCCGAAGCCCGTCTGCACCTCGTCGACCGCAAAGAGCGTCCCGTAGCGGCGGCAGAGTTGCTGGGCGCCTTCGAGATAACCGTCAGGCGGCAGGTTCACGCCCTTGCCCTGGATCGGCTCGACGAGGAAGAGCGCGACGTCTTCGCTGCGGAGCTCCCGCTCGAGAGCGTCCAGATCGCCGAACGGGATCTGCGAGAACCCCGGCAGCAGCGGCCCGAAGCGTTCGACGAAGTGCGGATCGCCGTTGGCCGAGAGCGAACCCAGGGTGAGCCCGTGAAACGAGTGGTCGGTCGAGATCACACGTGAGCGCCGCGTCGCCGCGCGGCCGAGCTTGAGCGCCGCCTCGACCGCCTCCGTGCCCGAGCTGGTGAAGAGCACGCGCTCGAGTCTCGGCGGCGTGCGCCTGAGCAGCTCCTCCGCGAGCAATCCAGGCAGAAGGGACACGCCTAGCTGCACCGAGCCGGGCGTGTCGAGCTCGAGCGCCTCGATCAAGGCGGCGCGAACGTTCGGGTTGTTCCGTCCGACATTGAACATCCCGAACCCGCCGAGCAGATCCAGGTACTGGTTGCCCTCGGAGTCGTAGAGGTACTGGCCCTGCGCACGAGACCAGACGCGATCGAAGCCGATCGTCTTCAGCACGCGCATGAACTGCGGATTGATCGTGCGCGCGTAGAGGTCGTACTCCTCGCCCGCACGTGCTTCGAGCAGCTCGCGGATCACCGGTGGAGCGTATCGCCCCGAAAACGACGAGAGCCCCGCGGCTGCAGGGCTCTCGGATCGGAAGGGTGCTGAATAGCTGCTACTTGCCGTTTCCCTTGCCGCCGCCGTTCCCGTGGTCGCCGCCGCCGTGGCTCTTCCCTCCGCCACCGCCGTTGTCCTGGTGGCCGGAGTTGCCGTGGCTCGAGGAACCAGCGCTGGTGTGGTTCGAGCCGTGCTCCTTCTTCGGCTTCTTGGGCTTGTGCGACTTCTGCCCGTGACCCGTCGTGGGCGTGGGCGTCGTCGTCACGCCCCCGGTCGTGGTCGACGTCGCTGCGCAGGCGCCGATCGTGTCGCCGTGCGCGACGTGGGCGGGAACCGCCGGTGCGGCGATGTTGATCGTGTGCTCCTTGCCGGATCCTGTCTTGTGGCAGACGTCCATCTTCGCCTGGCCGTTACCGGAGTCGCCCTCGGTGCCGTCGCCGGTCGTGCTCGTGGTCTGCGGCGTCGTCGTGGAGGTCGTGCTCAGAGTCGTCGAGGTCTGGGTTGCGTCCTCGGATTCGAAGTCGCTGTCTTCGGACTTCGACTCCTGATCGTTCGCGGACTGGCCTTCGCCGTCGCCGGTCGTCTGCGTGGCGGTCGTCTGGGACTCGGTCGTGCTCGTTGCGGCCGTGCTCGGCGTGGAGCCGACCGTGATCTGCGCAAGCCCGACGCCCGCGGCTGCGGCGAACGCGAGACCCACGAGCGCGCCGACGAGGGAACGGCGGGTCATTCTGATCAATCGCTTACGCACTTTTGAATCCCTTCGGAGGTGGGAGAGTTGCGGCCTACGGTTGAGCAGTCGCCATCTGCCGTCGAAACTTGCGCCGCGCTCCCTCGTCCGAGGGACGGCTCTACCCTCGGGCCTGCGCCTCCGCCTTGTCCTCGGAGCTCGGCTGCGTGCTCGCCAGGACGTCCTGCACCCACTTCGGATGATGCTCCCTCGCCCACTGGAGCTCCACGTCACCGCGCACGATCCCGCGCAGGGCATGCCGCGTTCGGGGATAGATCAATGAGAGATACAGATGGCCGGCCAGCAGGACCAGCGAGATCCACATCAATCCGTCGTGCAACACGATCGTCCCTGCGAAACGAAATCGTGTGTCGCGTTCGCCGTACCAGAGCAGAATCCCCGAAACAGCGAAGAGCACGGCGAAAGCCGCCGTTACGGCCGCATTGAGCTTCTGACCTGCGTTGAACCGACCCTGCTTCGTCGGGTGGCGCTGCAACCAGAGACGGTCATCGAGGTCGAAGCCGTCGAGGTCGCTCAGCGTGCGGCGTAATCCCTTCCGGTCACCGAAGAGCACAACGCCGAGCAGCGCCAGAGCCCACGCGATCGCCGTGTAGAGATGCACGTCCTTCACGAATGCACGGTTTCCGATCGCCGCCAGGGACGGCAGGTACAGGACCAGTCCCGAGCCGAGCAGAACGAAGAACGCGGCGGCGTGAATCCAGTGCACCGCGCGTTCGCTGCGCGAGAAGCGGTGCACGTAGGTTTTGCGACCCTCAGGCACGGTGGTCGATCCAGGCGTTGCGGTCGTAGCCGCGGGTCTCCCAGTAGCCGTCAAAGGGCTGATCGAGCAGCGTGATCTGATTCAGCCATTTGACTCCCTTGTAGCCGTACATCTCCGGGATCACCACGCGCGCCGGCGCGCCGTGCGGTCGGGTCAGCGGTTTCCCATCCATCTCGTACGCGAGCATTGCGTCGCCGAGATAGGTCTGATCCAGCGTCAGGGAGTCGCTGTATGCGCCGTCCCCGGAGAAGAACCCCACGGCCTGTGCCGTCGAGAGCGGCCGCGCGACTGCAAGCAGGTCGCGGAACCGGACGCCGGCCCAGCGCACGTTCGCGACCGACCAACCGGTCACGCAGTGGAAATCCGTGACCTGCTCGGCCCGCGGCATTGCGCGGAGATCGGCATAGCTCAGCTCGACGGGGCGCTCGACGAGCCCGTCGATCTTGAGCCTCCAGGTGGACCGGTCGACGTGCGGGATCGACGTGACGCTGTAGATTCGCCAGCCCGAACGAATGAGACCCGCTAGCGGCGGGGGTAGCACGCCCGCGACCGGAAGCAGGACATCGCGCGCGACGCCCCAGACGGGCGGGCCCCAGACGAGCGACGTGAGCCCGCCCGCGACAAGCGTGAGAAAGGTTCGGCGCCCGTACGGACGCGCGTCGAGGGCTGGCCGCTCGATCTCCACAGTGTGCCGACAATCGGCGGACGGGTTCGTTACGGGAATCCGTCGCGTGCCACCGAGCGGAAGCCCTGGAAAATTGGTTACGGCAGCCGCGTGATCGGCGGGAAACGGAACCGACCTCGTCGACGGTGGCGGGGGAACCAGACGCTTTTTTCGGGGACCTATAGACGAACCGCGATTCCTTCACTATAAGTTTTGACAAGAATCTCCGTGATGTTTCGGCGGGTTTCGAAGGGGAGAACGGACGGGGGAGGCGGCGAACGATGCGGCGTAGATGGACGTGGGCGCTTGCAGGCGCGGCAATTGCGGCATTGATGGCGCTCTCGCCGGGCGCGCTCGGCGCCGGCACGACTATCAACCTTTACGTGGACGGGTCGAACCCGTCCTGCTCCGATGGCGGGCCGGGCACGGCTGCGCAGCCTTTCTGCACGATCGCCACGGCGGCAGTGAAGGCAGTCGCGGGCACGGCAGTCGAGGTCGCTGCAGGTACCTACTCCGAGCAGGTCAGCATCGCCAACTCGGGCACTTCCGACGCCCCGATCACGTTCAGCGCCGCGCCGGGAGCCACCGTAACGGTCACCGGCATCGGAAACGGCTTCTCGATGTCCAACAAGAGCTGGATCACGATCAACGGCTTCTTCGTCAGCGGAACGGCCAATTACGGCATCTCGGTCTTCGGCGGCTCTTTCGTCACTCTTTCCAACAACAGGGTCACGAGTGCCGGGACGCCCCTCAACGGCTCGACGAGGTCTGGCATTCGGCTGAGCGGCACTACCGACTCGCTCATCGAGGGCAACACGAGTGACCACAACTCCGACCACGGCATCCTGATCACGGCCGCGTCCGCTCGGAACCGGATCACGCACAACGTCACCTTCGACAACGCTCGCGAGTACACGCGCGCCGCGACCGGGATCCGTCTCTATCAGTCTCCGGACAACGTCGTCGACCACAACGTCATGTACGGCAACGAGGACTCCGGGGTCGAGGCTTACGCAGGGTCGAACAACACCTTGTTCTACGACAACGTCGCTTACAACAACGGCGACCACGGCATTGACAACAACGGCTGCACGGGTCAGCGAATCGTCGCGAACAGCGTCTACAAGAACGTCGCGGCGGGGATCAACGTCGAAGGGGGCTCGACAGGGGCCACGCTGGCGAACAA
>CATPAS010000214.1 GCA_955652075.1 uncultured Gaiellaceae bacterium
GACGCATACAGCGCTCGGGGCATTTTCCTGACTTCGCTTGCGGCTAAGTCATTGCTGAGGCTGCGGAATTCGGCAGCAGTGCGATCGTCACCAACCCCGGATTATTTCCGCGCGTTCTCTTCCTTCAATGCAGAGGGGTAATAGTCCGTGAAACAGTCGACCGCGGCGACTTCGTGCCCGCGCTCCGCGAGCGCTTCCGCGAGCTGCGAGCCGATGAACCCCGCTGCACCGGTGACGACGTATTTCATTCGGCGGGCGCGAGCGGCTTCAGCGTCCCGTCGCCGTTCGGCGTGAGGCTGAGATCGGAGAAGAAGCGGGTCATGACGATGCCCTCGCGGAAGTCGCCGAGGCGCGGCTCCGGGCGCTCGCCGCGCGCGAGTGCGAGTGCGAGCTCCGGATAGCGTCCCCCGGCCGCGAGCGGCAGCGGGAACCCGCCGCCGAAACGCGTGTTGATGTCGGTGAGGTAGTGCGATCCGTCGGCCTCGCGGAAGCACTGGATGTTCGCCGGCCCGACGAGCTCGAGCTTCTCGGCGACGTCGCGTGCCAGCTCGATCAGCTGCTCGTCGCGAATGCTCATCCCCTTGATCGACTCGCCTCCCTTCGACTCGATCATCGTGCGAGGGATTGCGTTGAGGCAGCGACCTTCGAGATCGCAGAACACGTCGACCGAGAACTCCTCGCCGCCGAGGCACGCCTGGACGATCGATTCCACCGGCGTGTAGCCGAGGAAGAAGCCGAGTTGCGCGGGATCGGCTGCGCGGTAGATGTGCCGCGAGCCGAAGCCGTGGCGCGCCTTCACGAGCAGCGGAAAGGCCGCGTCGTCGGGCACGCCGTTCGGCAGCCAGGTCGGAGGCGAAGCGATTCCGCGCTCCTCGAACAGGAGATGCGCCAGATACTTGTCCTCCAGCCGCTCGACAATCTCCGCGTCGGGAAGCAGCACCACCGCCCCGAGCTCGTCGCGCGATCGCGCGAGCAGGACCTGGTCGAGGTCGGTCAGCGGCACGATCAGGCGCACGTCGTGCCGCTGGACCAGCGCGCGCAGCGCGGGGATGTAGTCCGGGTCGTCGATCCTCGGGACGAGGGCATGCTCGTCGGCGTGGTAGAGCGCAGGCGCGAGCTGGTTGGCGTCCGCCGCAACGGTCGTGGCTCCTGCCCGGCTGAACGCGCCCACGATGTCCACGCGCTGCCCGGCACACGTGAAGAGAACGGCCGTCACGGCGGTCAGTACAGCAGGAACGGCAGGCTTGCGAGCGCCGAGGCGGCCAGGACCGCGGCCACGACGAGGCGTACGCGACCCGGCAGCCTGTCCACCGCATAACCGAAGGCGAGCGCCCAGGCCGGGGCCGTCGAGAGCATGTAACTCGCCTTCAGCACGTCGCCGTCCGGAGTCGGATAGCTGATCGTGAAGTAGAGATAGCCCACGATCCCGAGGCCCGGAAGCAGAGCGGTGGGCAGGCGCGCCGGAAACCGCCGCGAGCGCGCCAGCAGGACGGCCCAGCCCACGACCGCGAGCAGCGTCGGCAGCAGGCCGAGGATGCTCTGGAGACCGCGGTTCCCTCTCCAGACGCCGAAGTAATCCCCCCAGACCTCGCTGTAGGTCGTCGGGATCGCCTCGTTGCGAAAGTGCGGCCGGATTGGATCGGTCACGACCTTCGGCAGCCCGAGGCCGACATAGAACCGGGCGGGCCGCCGGTTCCAGATCGCCTCGTGCTTCGTCAGCCGGTCGAAGACCGGGTTGCCGTATTCGATCGCCTGCCGGACGTACCAGGGGGCCGTCACCACCGCTGTCACGGCGACGATCACGAGCAGCGGCCGCCACGCGCGGGCGGCCGCGAACCCGAGCACCACTGCGGCGAAGGTCCAGAGCGAGAACGCACGCGTCAGCTGCGCCAGTCCGAGCGCCACGCCGGTAGCGACGGCGAGCTCCCAGCGGTACTCGTGACGGCCGAGCATGCGCGTGGCGAGCAGCAGCGCAACGGCGCACAGGAGCATCGACAACGGCTCGGGATGGAACATCGCGCCCACGCGCAGGACAACGGGCAAGAAACAGAAGAACGCAAGCGCCGAAAGCTGCAGCCACGGACGGCGCGGAAAGAGCTCGCGTGCGAGCAGCCACAGGACACCGGCCGTCGCGAGCAGGACGAGCCAGTTCAGCACCTGTCCGAGCTTGTGGGGATCCCCAGAATGAACGTGCTCGCCGATGACGGTCGCCGCACCGGCGAGCGCGTAGAACACGGGGGGCGTGTAGTACTCGCTGCGCGTCTCCGGGCCGGGAATCTGGCCGTGGTGAATCAGCAGATCGGCGTACTCGCGGTGCTGACGTACGTCGTAGCCGGCGCCGCTCGGATACTTGTAGGCGTTCCAGCCCGCGACGAGCGCAAATGCAGCGACGACGCCGGCCGCGGCGACGCTAGGACGCAAGTTCCAAGAGCAGTTCGCGGTAGCGGCGCACCGCAATGGAACGGTCGGCCTCTCGCTCGACCCACTCGCGCCCGCGCGCGCCCATCGCCTCCAGGTCGTATTTCCCGTCGTGCGCGTCCCTGATTGCCCGCGCGAGCAGCTCGGGCCTCCCGGGCGGAACGACGATCCCGCAGCGGACCTCCGTGACGAGCTGCGCGGTCTCGCTCTCGGGGTCCGCCGCGACGATCACCGGCCTGCCGACGGCGAGGATCCCGTACAACCGGCTCGGAACCACGTAGCCGGCGAGGCCCGCCGCGAGCCCGACGACGTGCACGTCGGCTGCAGAGAGCGACTGTGGCAGGACCTCGCGCGATTGGTAGTAGAGAAACTGCACCTGGTCGACCTCGTGCAGCTCCGCGAGTGCGACGAGCTCGGCATGACGCGCGCCCATCCCGATGATCATGATCAGGAGGTCGTCGAGGTCGCGCAAGAACGTCCCTGCACGAATGAGCGAATCGAGATCCTGTGCGTGACCGACGTTTCCGGAGTGCATCACGACGAACTTCTCGTCGACTCCCCAGCTTCGCGACCAGTGATTCGATTTGTCGAGCGGTCCCAGACGCGTGGTGTCGATCCAGTTCGGAATGACCAGCATGCGTTCCGCCGGTGCGCCCTTCTCCTCCAACCGTCGACGCATGGTGTCGCCGATCGCGACGATTCTGTCGGCACGGCGCAGATACAGGCCGACGAGGCCGCGCAAGAGGCTCATGACCACCGGGTTCTCGAGTCGCTTCAACTGGACGGCGATTTCCGGGAAGACGTCCTGGCTGATGACGACCAACGGCGCGCGAAACCGACGGGCGACGAGGAGCGCGATGTTCGCCACGATCGGAGGGTCGGTCATGCAAAGAACGACATCGGGCCGCCGGCCGCGCAGACCGCCGAGCAACGCGCTCGTCAGGTACGTCGCGTAGTTGGATGCGCGCGCAAGGAGCTTCGAGCGCTCGAACGAGGTCGACGGCACGCGGATGATCTCGACACGGTTGCGAACGCTGCGGTGGGGCTCCTCCTCCTGGCCGTGCAGCTGGCCCGTGACCACCGTGACGTCCAGATCCGCCGTGAGCGCCTCGCAGAGCTCGGTCAAGAGCTGCGCGGTCGCCTCCACACCGGGCCAGTAGTACTGGTTCAGGACGAGCAGACGCGGCTTGCGGCGGCCGGACATTCAGGCAAGGCTAGTACCGGTGAACGACACCGGGCTCCGCATCCTCTTCGCCGCACCCGTCTGGGCGCCCTCGCGCGCTTTCGGCGGCCCCGTCGTCGCAGCGGGGCAGCTGGTCCGTCGGCTCGTCGCCCGAGGCAACGATGTCGACGTGATCACCACGACGATCGTCGATCTCCACTCGCGTCCGCCGCTTCGCTCCTCCATCGGCGCCGTCGACGGTGCCACCGTGCGCTACCTCTCGACGCCGCTTCGCTACCGCTGGATGGGCATCACGCCGACGCTGCCGGTCGCGCTTGCACGCGTGAACCGGCCCGACGTCGCGCACATCTTTGGCTTCCGCGACCCGGTGACGACCGGAGTCGCCGCGTGGTGCCGCATCGCGCGCGTGCCGTACGTCTTCGAGCCGCTCGGGATGTTCGAGCCACGCCTGCGGAAGGTCTTCTTGAAGCGGGCACTCGACGCGACGCTCTATCGAGGAGTGGCCCGAGGAGCGGCCGCCGTTGTGGTCGCCTCCCAGCGAGAGGCAGACGCCGTCACGGCATTGGGCATCTCGGACGGGAAGGTTCGTGTGCGGGGCAACGGATTTCCCGAGCCCTTCGGTTCGGAGGTGAACGGCGACCTCCGTTCACGCCTCGGGATTCCCACGAAGGCACAGGTCATTCTCTACGTCGGCAGGATCGCGGCCGGAAAGGGCATCGAGCACCTGCTCGAGGCGGCGCGCCAGCTCACTCAAACGCATCTGGTCATTGCAGGGCCGGACGACCGGCACGGGACGTCGGCGCTCGTGCACCGGGCGCAGCAGCTGGCAGCAACCTCCGGAAGGATCCACACGCTGCCGGTAACCGACGAACCACCGCACGACCTCTATCCCCAGGCCGATGTGTTCGTCCTCGCGTCGGCGGGCGAGAGCTTCGGCATCGTCGCGGCCGAAGCCGCCGCGGCCGGAACGCCCGTGATCGTCTCCGACCGCTGCGGCATCGCCGGCTTCTTCCAGGACGGTGAGGCGTTGGTCGTTCCGTACGAGCGCGCCGCGGTCGTCGAGGCGGTGCGCAGGGTCCTCGCGGACCCGGAGCTCCATGCGCAGCTCGCTCGCGGCGGAGTCGCAGCCGCACGACGTACGTCCTGGGGCCGCGTCACTGACGTGCAGGAGGAGATCTATCGCGAGGTTGCTTCGCGTACGGCGGCGACAAAGTTGTCGACCGAGGCCTCGTAGCCCCAGCCGCGCACGAGCTCGCGGGAGCGCGCGCCCATGGCGCGGCGAAGCGCTGGGTCGTCGGCGAGCCGCTTGAGCGCCGCGGCCGCGGCCTCGACGTCGTCAGCCGGGACCAGAAAGCCGTTCTCGCCTTCGATGAGAAGATCCGGGGCCGCGCCCACACGATCCGACAACACGAGGGGCAGGCCAGACGCGGCTGCCTCGTTCACGGCGACACCCCAAGGCTCGTGACGCGAGAGGAGGGCGAAGACGTCCGCATCGACGTACATGCGTGCAAGCTCGTCCTCCGTCACGTGACCCAGGATCGTCAGACGCACCCCAAGCTCGACTGCGAGCCCTGCCAGCGCCTCGCGTTGCGGACCGTCGCCCGCGACGACGAGGCGCAGACGCGAGTCGCCGAGCTCGGCGGTTGCACGGACGAGATCCTCGAGC
>CATPAS010000215.1 GCA_955652075.1 uncultured Gaiellaceae bacterium
CGAGCACGGCCTGACCGAGCTCTCGATGGGGACGACCCAGGACTACCGCATCGCAGCCGAGGAAGGCGCGACCCACGTCCGCGTGGGAAGTGTGTTGTTCCGCTGATCGCGTTAGCATTCGCAGGTGCCCATGGGTGACCTCTGGAGCCGGACGCTCGTCTATTTCGGAATAGCCGAGGAGGAGGACTGGGACGAGGACGCCTACGTCACGGACGAGGACCTGCAGCGCAGCTATGCCGAACGGCCCAACGTCCGTCGCCTGGCGCCACGCCGGCGCGAGCGGGAGTTCGACGACTGGACCGACCCGGAGCCGGGGACGAACGATCGGACCGCGGTGCTGCGGCCGCGCGTCGCGGCCGTGCCGTCGCCGGCGTCCGTGCGCGTGCACCTGGTCGTCCCGCGGAGCTTCAACGACGCGCAGCAGATTGCCGACAAGTTCAAGGAATCGATCCCGGTCATCCTGAATCTGCAGAGCTCGGATCAGGACCTCTCGAAGCGCCTGATCGACTTCGCCAGCGGGCTGACGTACGCCCTCGACGGCGGCATGCAGCGCGTGGCCGACAAGGTCTTCCTGCTGACGCCCCGCAACGTCGAGGTGTCGGCCGAGGAGCGCGCGCGCCTGCTCGAGCGCGGCGGCTTCTTCAACCAGGCCTGAGCAAGGAACGCGGGCCCTTACGCCGAACCAGGTGTGATGGCCGACGGTGCCATGCTCGGCTTGCTCTACGACGCTGTCGACAACGTCGCCGGCTTCGTGCGGGTTTTTATCACCGTCTACTCCCTGCTGATCCTCGCCTACATCATCACCTCGTGGGTGCGCCTTCCCTACTCGACCTGGCTGAACAGGATCCAGCGGTTCCTCTACGACGTGTGCGACCCGTACCTGCGGCTTTGGCGCCGCATCCTGCCCACCTTCGGGCCGCTCGACCTCTCGCCCGTGGTCGGCGTGGCGTTTCTCTACATCCTCCTGAAGGTCATCCTGAGCATCCTCAACCGCTTGCACTGAAAGGGGAGACCCATGACACTCACTCCCGTTGAGATCAGACATCTGAAGCCGGCGAGAAGCCTCGTCGGGGGGTACAAGAGGACCGTCGTCGACGGGCTCATGGACGAGATCGTGGCGAGCTTCGAGGACGTCTGGCGCGAGCGCGCCGACCTCGCCGACAAGGTCGAGCAACTCGAGGCGGATCTCGTTCGCTATCGCGAGCTCGAAGCCCTCCTGCGCACGACACTCGTTTCGGCCGAAAAGTCCGCCGTCACGCTCAAGGAGCAGGCCGGGAGGGAGGCGGACCTCATCATCGAGGAGGCGCGCTCCGAGGCCCGCGCGATCACGCGAGCCGCGCGCGCAGATCACGATCGGCTCCTGACGGAGGTCCGGCGGATGCGGTCCCTCCTGCACTCGGCACTCGCGCTCGTGGGCGAGGAACCTCCGAAGGAGACCACCGAGGCCGAGGCGGCCTGAGCGGATTGCGGAGCTAGACTCCCTGCATGGAAGCGGTTTCCACGCGCGTGCGGCTGCGTGTGTCCCCCGGCGCGCGCAGCGCCCACGTCGTCGGCCGACACGGTGAGGCATGGAAGGTCCGCGTTGCCGCTCCGGCTGAAGGCGGCCGCGCGAACGAGGCGGTCGTCCGGCTGTTGGCGGAGACACTCTCGCTGCCGCGCGAGGCGGTGACACTCGTTTCGGGTCACGGCGCGCGGGACAAGATCGTCCAGCTGGCCGGTCTCGACTCGACCCAGATCGCACAGCGCCTCTCGTCGGCCGCCGGGAAGGAGCGCCGCTCGTGAGCGCGCTCGAGGTGGATCGGTTCCGCGAGGCTCTGCTCGAGGAGCGGAAGCGCGTGGAGGCCGCGATTCAGAACCTCCACGACGAGAACCCCGGCACGCTGGCCGAGGACGCCGGCGAGGAGACGGCGTACGACAACCACCTGGCCGACACCGCAACCGAGACGTACGACCGCGAGCTCGACTACACCCTCGAGGAGAACTCCGAGCACGTCCTGGCGGAGATCGACGCCGCGCTGAAGCGCATCGAGGAAAGCACTTACGGGACCTGCACCAATTGCGGCACGCAGATCGCCGAAGAGCGTCTCGAGGCGCTGCCCTGGGCGACGCTTTGCATCGACTGCGCGCGCGACCGGGGTCGAGGTTGACCGAGCGGCTCCCGTCACGGGCGGCTGACATCCGGGTCGGGTCGACGACCGACGGCCTGACGCCGATCTCCGTCGCCGAGCGGCAGCTCGGCGCCAGGTGGCCGCAATGGTTGAGCCTCGCGTCAGTCGCGCTTGCCGGCCTCGGCGCGGATCAGCTGACGAAGTCGATCGTCACGAGCCGTCTCGACCTCAACGACCAGGTGCACGTCGTTGGCCCGTTTTCGATCCACCACGTCACGAACTCGGGGATCGCCTTCGGGCTGTTCGCGAGCGCAACGTCGCTCGTCATCCTGCTCACCGGTCTCGCCGTCGCCTGGATGCTCTACTTCTTCGCACGATCGGGCTCGCGGCATCCGGTCCTGCCAGTTGCACTCGGCCTCGTGATCGGAGGCAGCGTCTCGAACCTGACCGACCGGGTCCGCCTCGGACACGTGACGGACTTCCTCGACTTCAAATACTGGCCGGCCTTCAACCTCGCCGATTCATTCATCGTCGTAGGCGTAGCGGCCCTGCTGCTGGCGCTCGTGGCTTCGGACCGACAGGCGGCGCGGCCGGGCCGGGTCGCTTCTCACGCCGATCGAGCGGGGTGAAGACGGCCGCACGAGCAGAGCTCGCGCGGCCTCTCAACGACGTCGCAAGCGACGTCGTGACGTCCCGGCCCCAGCGCGTGCATGAAGCAACGCGTCCCTGACGAGTCTGCGGGCGAGCGGCTCGACCGCTTCCTCGCCTCCCTCCCGGAGATCGGCTCGCGCGGGGTCGCGGAACGGCTGCTCGAAGGGGGAACGGTCCTCGTCGACGGTCGGTCGCTCGGCAAGAGCCATCGCCTTGCCGGCGGCGAGCAGCTCGAGTTCAACCCGCCGGAGCAGGAGGTCGCCGAGCTCGAGCCGGAGCAGATGGATCTCCGCATCGTGTACGAGGACGAGCACCTGATCGTGGTCGACAAGCCTGCGGGCCTCGTGGTGCATCCCGCCTCCGGGCATGCGACCGGCACGCTCGTCCAGGGGCTGCTCGAGCGCGACATCGCCGGCGGAGATGCCGCTCGTCCCGGCATCGTGCATCGGCTCGACCGCGACACTTCGGGGCTCATGGTCGTCGCGCGCTCGGAAGAGGCGCACGCGCGCCTGCAGGACCTGATCCGCAGGCGTGCGCTGGAAAGGCACTACTCCGCACTCGTCGTCGGCCGACCGCGCTCGCGGAGCGGCCGGATCGAGGCGCCGATCGGGCGTGACCGACGCGACCCGCTTCGCCACTCGCTCGACACGGACAAGCCTCGGGAGGCCGTCACGCACTTCGAGGTGAAAGAGCTCCTGCCGCGGCACACCCTCCTCGATGTAAGGCTCGAGACCGGACGAACGCATCAGATCCGTGTTCATCTGGCGGCGGTCGACCTGCCGGTGGCAGGCGACACGGTCTACGGACGACCGAGAGAGCTCGATCTGGAGAGGCAGTTCCTCCATGCGGGCAGGCTCGTCTTCCCGCATCCGTTCACGGAGGAGCAAGTTGAGATCGAGTCGCCCCTGCCCGACGATCTGACGGCAGCTCTGGAGCGCGCCCGGGACGCTTCCTAGCCGCTAGAATGCGGCGGTTTTTCGCACCCGACCCGGCGGATCAGCCTGGGTGGCGGTGCCGGCGTTCGACGGATGCCGGTTCCAGCCAGGCCCCACCGGTAGCAATCACATCAACCAGAAAGGGGACCTGATCCCGATGTCCGTCGTCTCTATGCGCGAGCTACTGGAGGCTGGAGTTCACTTCGGCCACCAGACGCGACGCTGGAACCCAAAGATGCG
>CATPAS010000216.1 GCA_955652075.1 uncultured Gaiellaceae bacterium
ATACAACCTTCAGCTGCTCCGAAACGGCGTCAGAATCTTCACTGCGTGGCCGAGAAAGACCAGCTTGACCCTGCAGAAGACATGGAAATACGAGGGCCGCAGGTACACCCTGGCGGCCGGACGCTACGAGTGGTACGTCTGGCCCGGGATCGGCCCTCGCAAGGACGCCAACTACGGCATCCTCCTCGGCGCAAGAAGTTTCCGGATCAGTCGCTGAGCGCGTGCTAGTCGCGCGCCATCCAGGCCAGCGTGCCGGACAGCCCGACGATCGGCAGGAAGGCGAGCGGGGCAGCGAATGCCAGCGAGAGCATCAGTCGCTCCCCGTTCCGATGATCATCCCGAGGCCCGCAAGGACGAGGGCTGCGATCACGAGCAAGATGATGAACAGTCGCTTCTTCATGTCCTGAAGTCTCGACCACAAGACGCGCGAAAGCCCTACGGTTTTCCCTACTTCCGAGTGCGGCCTGCCTGTGAAAGCTCGACCTTCCCCTCGGCCTTCTCGATCTTCTCCACGAGGACCTGGATCGGGTCACCCAGGCGGTACGTGGCTCCCCCACGCCGGCCCGCCATGGCCGTCCCCAGCTCGTTGAGCTCGAAATAGTCCCCGGCCAGGCGCCTCACGGGCAGGTAGCCCTCGTAGACGTCGCCGAACCGGATGAAGAGGCCCGAGGCGATCATCCCGACGATTTCGCCTTCGAACGGGTCGTCCCAGCCGCGCTCGTACAGGGCCGCCTCGAGGAGCCAGGCCAGGCAGAGCTCGTCGGCGAGATATTCGACCTGCGCGGCTTCCCGCTCGCGCGCCGACGTGTGCTCGGCGAGGGCTTCGAGATCGGCCGCAGGCGGATCGTCGGAGAGGCCGAGCTCGCGGAGCAGTGTCCGGTGAACCACGAGATCCGGGTAGCGCCGAATCGGCGAAGTGAAGTGGCAGTAGGCGCGGCTCGCAAGGCCCGAGTGTCCGAGGTTCTCGGAGTCGTAGCGAGCCTGCTTGAGCGAGCGGAGGACCAGCGCCGGAAAGGCTTCTCGGCCGCGGCCCGCCCGTTCGACGTAGTCCATGACTCGCTCGCTCACCTCCGCGACGACCGCGGCAGCCGTCGCCGGTGAGAGCTGCTCCGGCGCGGGCGGCGTCGGGACGCCCAGATCGGCGAGCTTCTTCAGCAGGAGCTCGATCGCCTGCGGGTCGGGCCGTTCGTGGACGCGGTAGAGCGCCGGGCGCTTGCGCCCCGAGAGGAGCTGGGCCACGGCCTCGTTCGCGGCGATCATCAGCTCCTCGACGAGGCGGTGGGCGGTCGGCTCGGTCTCCTTCCAGGCGCGCGCCACGCCGCCCTTGCCGTCGAACTCAAAGTTGATCTCCGGCGTTTCGATGCGGAGCGCGCCGCGCGCGAAGCGCTGCTCGCGCATCGCGGCGGTGAGCCGGTCGGTGACCTCGAGCGCGGCAACGACGTCGGGCTCCGCGTCCCGCCGTTCTGCTTCGCCATAGGTGAGCCGGGCGCGGCTCCGAATGATCGAGCGGTAGAACTTCGGCTCCCCGTCGGGCGGCATCTCGACGGTGAGGCAGAGGCGATCCTCGTTGGGCCGCAGGCTGCAGCGGTTCTCGGACAGCTCCGGCGGCAGCATGGGCGCAACGCGACCCGGAACGTAGGTCGAGAACGCGCGCTCGGCGGCGCCACGATCGAGCGGCACTCCCGTCGGCAGGTACGCCGACACGTCGGCGATGTGAACCCACCAGCGGAAGCCGCCGCCTTCCTCCTGGACGGAGATCGCATCGTCGAAGTCCTTCGCGGTCTCGGGATCGATCGTGAAGCAGAGCTGTTCGCGCAAATCGACCCGGTCGGACAGAACGGGCTCGGGCGCCTCGTAGGGCTCGAACTCGGTCCGCACGCCTGAGTGCACGAGCAGGCCCTCGAGCACGACCTGGATGTCCTTCGCATTGCCGAGCTTGCGCTCGACGCGCGCGCGGCCTCGCCCTGTTCGGACCACGACCAGGTCGCCGGGCCGGATGTCGCCGCTGCCTTTCCGGTCGATCGTGACCGGGACGTTCGGTACGAAGTACGGCTCGCCGACGAGCAGCTTGCCGCGCTTGTCGACCTCTACGACGAGGAGGTCGGTCAGACCTGGAGGAAGCGGCGGATGGTTACGGCTGAGCCGGCGGCGCCGAGCAGCAATCCGGTGCCGAGCAGGATCAGCGCGTTGAGCGAGAAGGCGATCGCGTTCACGTCGGTACCGGCCTTGAGCGGACCGCTGTGGAGCAGTGACGGCAGCGCGATCTCCTTGCCGATGACGAGCAGCAGTACTGCGCCTGCCGCGCCGGCGATGCCGCACAGGAGCCCCTCGAGCATGAACGGACCGCGCACGAACCAGTTCGTCGCCCCGACGAGCTTCATCACCTCGATCTCACGGCGGCGCGAGAAGATCGACAGGCGGATCGTGTTCGCGATCAACAAGGTCGACGCCGCCAGCAGGAGGGCGACGGCGATGATGAAGAAGATCTCGATCACGTGGGCCAGCTTGAGCACCCGGTGCGTCGTCTGCTTGCCGTAGTCGACTTTGTCGATCCCGACTGACGGGCTCGCGTGGAAGAGCGCCGCGACCTTCTCGACGTCCTCCCCACGCTTCGGAGTGACTGTGAGAGCGTTCGGGAATGGATTCGCCGGGAGCGCGCCGACCTCCTCGGGATGCTTCTGCCTCATGCTGCGGAGGGCGTCGGCCTTCGAAACGAACACGACGCTCTTCACGAGCGGGCTCGCAGTCGCAATTCGGGCCGTCTCGTTCATTTGCGCGGTGGTCGCTTCCTTGGCGCAGGTGTCGCTCGTGCAGTAGTAGACGTGCACGACGAGCTCCCGTTTCACGTGGTTGCTCCAGGAGACGACCCACGTGCCGAACGCGATGAAGAGGCCGAGCAGGAACATGCCGATCAGCACGGTGACGGTCGCGGCGAGCGTCGTGGACAGATTTGCGCCCAGAGACCGCAGGGACTCCGAGAACAAAAGCTTGACGCGTTCCACTATGACTCGTAGCCGCCGCGCCGCTCGTCGCGGGCGAGCCGCCCGTCCTCGAGCGCGATCACGCGGCGGCGCATCTTGTCAACCATCTCGCGGTCGTGCGTCGCCATCAGGATCGTCGTGCCGGCGCGGTTGATGCGGTAAAGGAGCTGCATGATCCCGACGGAGGTGTCGGGGTCGAGGTTCCCGGTCGGCTCGTCGCACACGAGCAGCGGCGGGTGGTTGACGAACGCGCGCGCGATCGAGACGCGTTGCTGCTCGCCACCTGAAAGCTCATCGGGGAGGGAGTTCATCTTGTGCGAGAGACCGACCATGTTCATGACCTCTGGCACCTTGCGGCGGATGTTGTTCGCGCCCTCGCCCTGAACCTTCAGTGCATAAGCGACGTTCTCGGCCGCGGTGCGGCTCGGGAGGAGCTTGAAGTCCTGGAAGACGCAGCCGACGTTGCGGCGCAGCTTCGGCACGCTCGAGCGGCGTAGCCGGGTCAGGTCGCGGCCTCCGACGAAGATTCGGCCGCGGGTCGGCTCGAGCTCCTTGAGCAGGAGCCGGATGATCGTCGACTTGCCGGAACCGGAGGCGCCGACGACGAACACGAACTCGCCCTTCTCGATCACGAAGGAGACGTCGCGGAGGGCCGTCACGTCAGGCTCGTAGACCTTGGCGACGGACTCGAAGACGATCATCGCGCCGGGGGACGGGACCGGCGCCTCGGTCGGCTGCGGCTCGGGCAGAGTTGCCGCGGGAGTTTCCTCTGTCTGAAGGGTTACGTCCGACACCGGGTCTTCTGAGGGGGCGCGGGTTCCTGGGCGCGCACCGGCCTTGGAATTGCGGGCCAGTCTACCTGAGGGGTCAGACGACCTTGCCGGCTGCCCGGGCTAGCAAATAGGCCTGGATAAAGGGGTCGAGGTTCCCGTCGAGGACGCCCTGGGCGTTCCCGACCTCGAAGCCCGTGCGGTGGTCCTTGGCCAGCTGGTACGGCTGGAGGAAGTAGCTTCGGATTGGGTTCCCGCCAAAGCCCATGCTCACGACCCCCCGTTCCCTGGCCAGCTCCTGCTCCCGCTCCTCCTCGGCGAGCTCGGCCAGGCGGGACTTGAGGATGCGCATCGCGGTCTGCTTGTTCGCCGTCTGGGAGCGCTCGTTCTGGCACTGGACGACGACGCCTGTCGGCAGGTGCGTGATGCGGACCGCAGAGTCGGTCTTGTTCACGTGCTGCCCCCCGGCGCCCTGCGCGCGATAGGTGTCGATTCGCAGATCGCCCTCGTCGATCTCCAGGTCCTCGTCCTGCGCGAGCAGCGGCGCAGGGATCACCTGGGCGAACGACGTGTGGCGTCGATGCGCCTGGTCGAACGGGCTCAGGCGGACGAGACGGTGCTTGCCGCGCTCCGCTCTCAGGATCCCGTACGCGTTTTCGCCCTCGACGGTGAACGTCGCCGATTTGAGGCCGGCTTCCTCGCCCGGGCTCGCCTCGATGACCTCCGTCTTGAAACCCCGGTTGTCGGCCCAGCGCTCGTACATGCGGAGGAGCATCTCGGTGAAGTCCTGCGCGTCCGTGCCGCCGACGTCGGACTGCAGCGTGACGACCGCGTCGCCGGCGTCGTACTCGCCGCTGAAGAGCGCGTCCTCTTGCACGCGTTCCAGCTCTGCGCGAAGGGGAACGATCGACGCGGCGATCTCGTCCTGCATTCCACCGTCCATGGAGAAGAGCTCCAGCGCGTCCTCGTAGTCGCGCGTGAGCTGCTCGTAGCGCTCGAGCTTGCGCGTGACGCGTGAGTGTTCCGTGGAGATCTTTGCCGCGCGCTCCTGGTCGTCCCAGAAGCCGGGCTCGCCCATCCGCTGCTCGAGCTCGGCGCGACGGGCGGTCAGCGCATCAGGG
>CATPAS010000217.1 GCA_955652075.1 uncultured Gaiellaceae bacterium
GTGAACGCCACGACGGACGGCGTCGTGCGGCCGCCCTCGGCGTTCGGGATCACGGCCGGCTCGCCGCCCTCGAGCACGGCCATTGCGCTGTTGGTCGTGCCGAGATCGATGCCGAGTGTCTTTGCCATACCTGGTTTCGCCTTTCCTTGTGGGTCTACTGAGAAAATCTAAGCCGCATCGTATCAAGTTTAGTCGCCGTCCACGCCCTAGACTGCTGCTGTGGTGGAGCGGGACGACATTCGGGCCGCGATCGAGGCCCGCCACGAGCTCGGGGCTGAGCTCGAGCCCCACGTGATCGATTCCTTCCTCCAGCGCATCGAGCAGCGGCTGCCCAAGCCCGCGCCGAGAGCCAGCAACGACAAGGTTCTCGCACTCACGATCATTTCGCTCGTCGCCGCCATTCCGCTCACCGCGATCGCGATCAGTCAGTCGGGCCTGATCGCGCTCATCGTCGTCTGGGCCGGAATCGTCCTCGTGAACCTCTCCTACTCACGACGCTGACGAGCGCGGCCCCGGCCGCAGGCTCCGCCAGCACGATGCCCGCCATGATCGCCGCGCAGCCTCCCCAACCGAGTGCGCCGAGCCGGTCGCCGGCGAGGGTGTAACCGAAGAACGCGGTCCACACCGGCTCCATCGTGAACGCCAGCGCGGTGCGCGTGGCCGAGGTGCGCCGCTGCGCCCAGGTCTGGACGAGATAACCGAGCGCACTCGCGAACACGCCCGTCACGAGCAGGGCGCCCCACACCGTCCAGCCACGCGGCACGCCGAGGTCGCCCAGTGCGAGCGCGACCACGAGCAGTCCAAGAAACGCCGACGCCAGCTCGACGAATGTGAAAGCCAGCGCGTCGAACCGCGGTGCGTACCGCTCCATCAGGACAATCTGGAGCGAGTACACCGCCGCCGCCGCGAGCACGAGGAGATCTCCCGTGACGGAGCCCGCGTGAATCCCCGAGAGCATCGCCAGACCCGCCGTGGCCAGCACCACGCCTCCCCACGCTCCGAGCCCGATGCGCGAGCGATAGAGCACGAGGGCGATGAGTGGAGTGAGCACGACGTACATCCCGGTGATGAAGCCCGTGCTCGAGACCGTCGTGCGTTCGAGCCCTGCGGTCTGCAGCGCGTACCCGGCGCCGAGCAGCAGGCCGAGGAACGCGCCGCCGGCGACGCCGCTGCGGCCGAGCCCGCGCACCCGCTTCGCCGCCGGGAGCACGAGCGTCGCGCTGGCGATCGCGAACCGGACCGCGAGGAAGGCGAAAAGCGGGTAGATCGCGACGGCGTCCTTGACCTGAACGAAGGTCACGCCCCACACCGCGGTGACGACGATCAGCGCAAGCAGGGCCCTCACCTCGCGATTCTCTCCAAATCCTTGGGCTAAGCTCACTCCGTGGAACCGCTGCGCGATTCGTGGGGCCGAGAGATCAAGTCGGTGCGGGTCTCGGTCACCGACAAATGCAACTTCCGCTGCACCTACTGCATGCCCGCAGCGGGGCTCGAGTGGCTCGGCCGTAGCGAGATCCTGAGCTTCGAGGAGATCGCACGACTGGTGAATGTGCTCGCACGGCTTGGCGTCGACGAGGTTCGCCTGACCGGCGGCGAGCCGCTCGTCCGCCGCGATCTGCCGGTGCTCGTCGGGATGCTCTCGGCGATCGACGGCGTCCGCGATCTGTCCCTGACTACCAATGGTGTCCTGCTCGACCGGCTCGCCGGCCCGTTGGTCGAAGCGGGCCTGCAGCGCCTCAACGTCTCGCTCGACTCGCTCAACCACGTGCGCTTCGCCGAGATCACGCGACGCGATGCGCTCGACGCGGTCCTGCGCGGGCTGGAAGAAGCAGAGCGCTATCCCGAGCTGCGGCCGATCAAAGTCAACTGCGTCGCCGTCAAAGGGTTCACCGAAACGGAAGTTCCGGCGCTCGCCGAACTGGCGCGGCGTAAGCCGTACGTCGTCCGCTTCATCGAGTTCATGCCGCTCGACGCCGACGAGGCCTGGCGCGAGGACGACGTCCTGACCGGCGCGGAGATCCGTGCGATCGTCGAGAGAGAGCACGGCCCGCTGGTCGAGCTGCCCGCGAAATCCTCCTCCACGGCCCGGCGCTTCCGCTTCGCGGACGGGATCGGCGAGCTCGGGTTCGTCAACCCGGTCTCCGAGCCGTTCTGCTCGAGCTGCGACCGCATCCGCGTCACCGCCGACGGGCAGCTGCGCACGTGCCTCTTCTCACGACGGGAATGGGACCTGAAGACGCCGTTGCGCGAAGGCGCCGGCGACGACGAGCTGATCGAAGTGCTCCGTTTCGCCGTGCGCCACAAGGAGTTGAAACACAGAATCAACGACCCCGGCTTCGTTCGAGCGAGCCGATCGATGTCGCAAATAGGTGGATAAACGCCTCAAATAGGTGGAGAACGCCGCAAGCCGGGGATTTCTGCCAGCGTGGCCTACGTTTAGACTTCGTAGGTCATGACCGCCGCCATTGCAGCCGGAAGGCGCCTGTTCCCACGCGGTTACGCGGATTTCGGCCGCCAGCTGCTGATCTGGTTCGGCTTCCTGGCGGCCTATCAGGCGGCACGGGGCGTCGCCGATCGCGATCCCACCCGCGCCTTCGCAAACGGCTGGCGCGTGATCGACGTCGAGCAGCGTCTCGCCGGCCTCGGCGAGCTGACGCTGCAGGGCTGGACGCAGTCCTCACACGTCCTCGAGACGCTCGTTTCGTGGACGTACTGGAATTCCGAGTTCACGGTGGTCGGGATTGCCTTGCTCTGGGTCTATTTCCGGCGCCACGCGGCTTTCACCCGATTCCGCAACACGATCCTGCTCGCGAACCTGCTCGGCCTGATCGGCTATGTCTTCCTGCCGACCGCGCCGCCACGCCTCTTCACGTCGATGGGCTTCACAGACACCTTGAGCCAGTTCGGCGGACTGAATCACGGCAGCGGCCTCATCGAGTTCGCGTCGAACCCGTACGCCGCCATGCCGAGCCTGCACGCAGCCGACGCGCTGATTGCCGGAATCATCCTTGCGTCGGTCGTCCGTCGTCCGGTTTGGAAGGTGGTCTGGCTGCTCTGGCCGGCGTGGGTCTGGTTCGCCGTGATGGCGACCGGTAACCACTTCTGGCTCGACGTCCTCGCCGGCATCGCTGTCGCCTTGATCTCGCTCGCGATCGTGTACCGGGCGCGGTTCAAGAGTGTCATCGCAAGCCTGCTATAGTTTTCAACCCATAGCAGGAATGCGATGGGCGAGACAATGAGGGACACTGCCGTTCTGCAACGCCTCAAGCAGGGCTACACGACGGGGGCGCGCACGCTGGCGGCCCGTTCGATCGTGGGTCTCGCACGTACGCGCATCACTCCGAACGCACTCACGACCGCCGGTGTCTCTCTCTGCCTCGCCGCCGCGGTGCTCGTGTACTTCGAGGATCACGACAAGCTCCTCTTCTACTGGCTCGGCGCGTTCGTCTTCGTCGTCGGCTCGATCCTCGACATCCTCGACGGCGCACTCGCCCGAGCCGGAGGCAAGACCACCCCGTTCGGCTCCTTCTTCGACTCGACGACCGACCGGGTCGGCGAAGGCGCGATGCTCGGTGCCATCGCACTGATCTTCTCGCGGCACGGCAACGAGGTCGCACTCGGCGCGGCGATCGCCGCCATTGCCGGATCGTTCCTGGTCAGCTACACGCGCGCAAAAGCGGAGGCACTCGGCCTGCGCGGCGACGTCGGCCTCGGCTCGCGCGCCGAACGGGTCGTCGTCATCACGGCGGGCCTGGTGCTCGCGCCGTGGGGCGCCCTGCCGTGGACGATCTACCTGCTGACTGCGACCGCCTGGCTCACGGTCGTGCAGCGGATCCTGTACGTACGCAAACAGCTGATCGAGCGGGAATAAGATCCTCCTGTGCTGATCTTCATCCTCGGCATCATCGTCTGGGGCTTCATCGTGGGCGCCCTGGCCCGGCTCGCGCTTCCCGGCCCGGATCCGATGCCCTGGTACGCGACGATCGGACTCGGCCTTGGCGGCTCGCTCGTCGGCGGAATCATCGCGAGGGTCCTCCTCGGGACGGCCGGCGGCCTGATCTTTGCCTTCCTGGGCGCGGTGCTCTTGCTCTACCTCTACCGCCGCTTCGTCCAGGGCCGGGGCATGACGGGCCCCTCGGCCCGCCGGCTCCCCTAGCGGTCTCGTATCGCAAACCTGCTATCTTGCCGCGCATAGCAGGAATGCGATAGGAGGTCTCCCACATGTCTCAGAAGAACGGCAACCGGAACGGCAAAACGCGCCTCGATGACCGCGTGCGCGTCGCCCTGATAGGCGTGGGCAACTGCGCCAACTCGCTGCTGCAGGGAGTGGAGTACTACAAGGACGCGCCGGACGACCAGTTCGTCCCCGGACTGATGCACGTCAATCTCGGCGGCTACCACGTCCGCGATATCGAGTTCACGGCTGCTTTCGACGTCACGACCGGCAAGGTCGGCGAGGATCTGTCCGAAGCGATCTGGGCGCACCCGAACGACACGATCAAATTTGCGGACGTGCCGAAGACCGGGATCAAGGTCTCCCGCGGCATGACGCACGACGGGCTCGGCAAGTACATCTCGGAGGTGGTAACCAAGGCGCCCGGCGAGACCGACGACGTCGTCGGGATCCTGCGCGACACCCAGACGGACGTCGTCGTCAACTACCTGCCCGTCGGCTCCGACGCCGCGACCAAGTGGTACGCGGAGCAGGTGCTGGAAGCGGGCTGCGCGATGGTGAACTGCATGCCGGTCTTCATCGCCCGTGAGGCCTACTGGCAGCGGCGCTTTGAGGAGAAAGGCCTGCCGATCATCGGCGACGACATCAAGTCTCAGGTCGGCGCGACGATCACGCACCGCGTACTCACCTCGCTCTTCCGCGAGCGCGGCGTCCGGCTCGACAAGACGATGCAGCTGAACGTTGGCGGGAACTCCGACTTCCTCAACATGCTCGAGCGTGAGCGGCTCGAGTCGAAGAAGATCTCGAAGACGAACGCCGTCACGTCGATGCTCGACTACGACCTGGGCGCGAAGAACGTTCACGTCGGCCCGTCCGACTACGTGCCGTGGCTGACCGACCGCAAGTGGGCGTACATCCGCATGGAGGGCTCGTCCTTCGGCGACGTGCCCCTCAACCTGGAGCTCAAGCTCGAGGTCTGGGACTCGCCGAACTCGGCCGGCATCGTGATCGACGCGGTGCGGCTCGCGAAGCTGGCGCTGAACAACGGCGTCGCGGGCGCCCTCGAGGGCCCGAGCTCCTACCTGATGAAGTCGCCGCCGAAGCAGGTGCCCGACGACGAGGCCTACGACGCGGCGGAGAAGTTCATCCGGGACAACGCGCGCACCGTCTCACAGATCGCGGCAGACGCGACCGCAGGCTGAGTCACCGTCCCTGGGCCCCAACTGGTCGTGCGGTCCTGCGGTTCCCTGTCCAGGAGGCGCGACGTGATCCCATTGCCCACCGGTCGGCGTCGCAGGCGCGTAGTTGGCGTTACGCCCGGCTAG
This sequence comes from uncultured Gaiellaceae bacterium, assembly GCA_955652075.1. Taxonomy (GTDB): domain Bacteria; phylum Actinomycetota; class Thermoleophilia; order Gaiellales; family Gaiellaceae; genus 3-1-20CM-4-69-9. The sequence goes on from CATPAS010000217.1 coordinate 5,500, forward strand.
GCTTAGCTCCGAGCCATGGGCCTTCGAATCTGCCTCGTTACCCCGTTTGCGTGGTCTCAGCCGCACGACGTCAACGAGCACGTGGCGGGCGTTGCGAAGGAGCTGCGCAAGCTCGGCCATTCAGTTATCGTCCTCGCCTCGTCGAACCGGGCCCGTGACCTCGCGGCCGGGCGGCGGGCGCTGCTCGACGGCCTCGACGAGGAAGTGATCGCGCTCGGCCCGGCCGTTCCGATCTCGCGCCGCAGCCGGATCGGGGTGCCGGTCGGCGCGCGCGCGAACCTGTCGCTCGCACTCGTGCTCGGGCGGTTCGACATCGTCCATGGCTTCGAGCCCGGGCTTCCCTCACTTTCCTATCTGGCCTTGCGCGACGCACAAGCAATGACAGTTGCGACATTCCTGAATGCCGAGCGGCTCGGCTATCCGCCCGGGCGCGCACAGCGCGACCGCCTGCTCGGGCGCATCGACGCGCTCGTCGCTACCAGTGAGGAGACGGCCGAGGCGGCCGCCAGCCGCTTCCCGGGTCACTACCGCGTCGTCAGCGAGGGCATCGACCCCGAGCTCTTCCGGCCCGCCAACAAGCGCAGCCTGACCGTGCTCGAGTGGCGCCCGAACGAGCGTGCGCTTCTCCGCGGCGTGTTTCGCGCGCTCGAGGAGCTGCCGGAGTGGGAGCTCGTCCTGCTGCGCACGAAGCCCCTGGCCGGCCGACCGACGATCCCGCGCCTCCTACGTGATCGAGTGCATGTGCGAACCGCGCGAGACGGTTCTGCGAGAGCACCGCTGCTCGCGGAGGCGAGCATCTTCGTCCCGGCGCTCGCCGGGCTCGAGCGCGTGCGGCTCGAAGCATCGGCGTCGGGGTGCGCGGTCGCGTCGCCGCCGGGGACGCGCGAGCAGCCCGAGCTCGCCGGTGCCGAGGTTGCACGGCTCGCCGAGGACACGGAGTTCCGCGCGCGCAAGGCCGAGCGGGCGCGTGCCGATGTAGAGGGACAGAGCTTCGCCGACGTGGCGCGCCAGCTCGACGAGCTCTATCGCTCCCTCTCGGAGCGTCGTCAGGCGCCACACCAGCAAGGTGATCCGTTCGCGGACCGCCCCTGGGTTCTCTGCGACCTGCACATGCACACGAGCTGGTCGCACGACTGTGCCGTCGATCCGGCCGATCTGATCATGCACGGCGAGGCGATCGGGCTCGGCGCGATCGCCGTCACGGACCACAACGTGTTCGGCGGGGCCCTCGAGACGAGTGAGCTCGCACGCGACCATGACCTGGTCGTCATCCCCGGCGAGGAGGTGAAGACCGACGGACAGGGAGAGGTGATCGGTCTGTTCCTCCGCGAGGAGATCCCGGGCGGCAGGTCCTTCGCCGACACGGTGGCGGCCATCAAGGAGCAGGGCGGCCTCGTCTATCTTCCGCATCCCTTCGACCGGATGCATTCGATCGCCGACCCAACGACGCTCCAGCGTCATCTGGCGGACATCGACATCTTCGAGGTCTATAACGCGCGTCTCCTCTTCGACGCCTACAACGACGAGGCACTGCGGTTCGCGCGCAAGTACAACCTGACGATGGGAGCGGGCTCGGACGCGCACGTGCTCCAGGGAGTCGGGACGGGCGCGGTCCGAATGCGGGCCTTCGAGGGCCCGGAGGAGTTCCTGCTCAGCCTCCGCTCGGCCCAGGTCCTGCGGCGGCCCAAGTCGCTCGTGTACCTCCAGTCCCTCAAATGGATGGCCCAGGCCAAGGAACGGGTTCGATAGTCCCGAAATTGGTCTAACCGTGCCGGCGACCGACGAGATCTACGAGAAGTACCTCCAGAAGGCGATCGTGGAGATCAACGACCTGGCCCACGAGGTGGCCCAGGCCGGCGGCGGCACCCGCGTGCCCATCGTGGGATCCGGCCATCCACTCGCCGACGTGATGCTGCTCAAATTCAGGCCGCAGCCGGCGGAGGTGCAGGAGGGCGTCGCCTTCTACGGCCGCGCCGGCCAGGCGATCCTGAAGTCGCTTCAGCGGCTCCACGTCGATCCGATGTCCGTGTACGGGACGAACTGCATCAAGTTCACGGACGGCGACGAGGACGAGTCGCGGCCGTTCCTCACGCGCGAGCTGCACATCGTGCAGCCAAAGCTCATCGTGGCGATGGGAGAGAACGTTGTCGAGTTCCTCAACTCGATCGCCTTCCCGCTGGCCGATACCGTGGAGTACAAGCCGGGCGAGCTCCAGCGATACACCGCAACGGTCCAGGTATTGGTTGTCCCCGACATCGACGCGTCGCTCGACGAGGCACCGGCGAAGACTCAGTTTTGGAACGCTTTCAAGCCACTCGGCCAATGGTGGGCCGAGCTGCCGCCTTACTAGCTCTCGGGACGGCGCTCGGCCTCTACTACCCGTTCCACGACAGGCTGTGGAAGGCATCGACGTGGTGGGACATCGCGTTCATCGCGCTGGTCCTGATTCCCGCCTGCTTCGCGCTCGTGTGGCTCGTGCTGCCCTTGCACACCGCGCCCGGGCTGCTGGTGGCGGGCTTCGCGTTCGGCGCGCTCGCGTTCCTGTGCCACTTCGCGGGCTGGAACACGCCGGAGAACTTCTGCAAGCTCTTCGGCGTCACGGCCGTCGGCTTCTGGTTCCTGCGGTACTTCGAGACGTTGAATTGGGTGGTGCTCGTCGCCCTGATCATTCCCTGGGTCGACGCTTACTCCGTGTGGCGCGGACCGACGAAGGTGATCGTCAACCAGCACCGGGAGGTCTTCACGAACTTCTCGTTCTCCTTCGCGATTCCGGGCAAGACGTCGGCCGCGAACCTCGGCCTGCCCGATCTCCTGTTCTTCGCCCTCTTCCTCGCGGCCTCGGTCCGGTGGGAGTTGCGTCCAAGGTTGACGTGGTTGCTGCTGACGCTCTCGTTCGGCGCCACGCTCGCGCTCGCGGTCTGGGGTCGGCTCGGCGGGCTACCCGCCCTGCCGCTCCTCGCGCTCGGGTTCCTGCTCGCGAACGGCGACCTGATCTGGACGCGCTTCAGGCGGGAGCGGGCAGAACGCTCCGAGGAAATCGGAACACATTCTTCTGGTCGTAGCGAGCCTTAGTTCTGCGCAACCGCGGCAAGTTCGTCCCGTAGTACGCGACGTTCGGATGCTCGAGCTCGGGATCGATGTAGTTCTGGTACGCCTGACCTGACACGTAGGGGGCCATCGCCGCACGGAAACCGCGCAGCCAGTCGGCATCGGCCGCGCCAAAGCTGGCAGCGACGTACTGGATCGAGTAGAGCTGGTCACGATGCACGAATGCGGTTGCGTCTTTTGGGACGCGGTTGATCGCGCCGCCGTACGCGTCCATGAGGATGCTGCCGCCGGCGAGCGCCGGATCGTTCTGGCGCTGCTCGATCCGCTGGGTCATGACCTGGATTCCCGCGGCCGGAACGGGCGTCGCCACGTAGTCCGACTTGGCGAGGAAGTCCGAGCGGCCGATCTCGGCACCCGGCACCCCGATGTGACAACGGGAGACGTCGGAACAGTTCGACCAGTCGAGAGCCGCGTTGATGAAGGAGCGCGTGCGGATCGTCAGCGTCTGCGGAGCAGCCGCGTTCAACAACGGCTGCAGCAGCGACTGCAGGCCCGCTTCGCTCCCGAAGTACTGGCCGTTGGACGCCACGATCGGGCCTCCGGGGCCGTCGGTCGCGATCAGGTCACACATCGAGAACAGCTCGTCGGGCGCGCTCGGTGCCCATGCCTGCCAGGCGGCGACGACCGCGGCGGCATCGCTCCAGCTCCAGGTAGCGCGGTACGTGACGACGTTGCTCGCCGGGTGCGTGTCGAAGACGAAGCTCGTCACGATGCCCATCTGCCCCGCGCCGCCGCCGCGGCACGCCCAGTAGAGGTCCGGATGTTGTGTCCGGCTCGCGAGGAGCGCCTGCCCGCTCGCCGTCACGATGGTGAGCCTGCGGACGTTGTCGCAGGTCAGCCCGTACTTGCGGCCGGAGAACCCGTGACCGCCGCCAAGCGTCAGGCCGGCGATGCCGACGCTCGGGCAAGAGCCGGCGGGGATCATCACTCCCTGATCGAAGAGCGCCTGGTCCACATCGATCAGCCTCGCGCCCGCGCCGATCGTGGCCGTGCCCGCCGCATGGTTGACGGTGACAGCCCGCATTCGCGTCACGTCGACGACCACTCCCTTGCAGGTCGAGTAACCCGCATAGCTGTGTCCCCCCGAACGCGCGACGACGCGAATCGAGTGCCGCCGTGACCAGCGCACCGTTCGCCACACGTCCTGAGCCGTCTCGCAGAAGACGATCGCGCCGGGGCGGACGTTGTCGTAGCGAGGGCTGTAGAGCCGCCGCGCGGTGTCGTAGGCAGTGTGCGCCGGCGTGACGACCGTTCCCTGGACGAGCTGCGCAAGCTCGACGAGCCGCGGGTCGACGGTCGACCGCCGGCCGACCGTGATCGACCCTGGGAATGCGACCAGGGCGCCGGCGCCGACCGCGAGCCGGCCGCCGCGGACGAGCAGCTCGCGCCGGTCGTACGCGCCGGTCATTCCCGCTCGAGCAGGGCCACAGCTTCGACGTGCGGCGTGTGCGGGAACATGTCGACCGGCTTCACGCGCCGGAGCCCGTAGCCGTACTCCGCGTGCAGGCGCTTGACGTCGCCCGCGAGTGTCGTGGGATTGCAGCTCACGTAAACGATACGCGGCGCGCCGATCTCGCCCAGGCGCTTCAGCGCCTTGCCTGCGAGCCCTGCACGTGGCGGGTCGACGACCACCACGTCCGGATCGCCGGCGCGCTCGTGCAGCTCCTCCAGTGCCTGTCCGACATTGCCGGCGAAGTACGCCGCGTTGCCGATGCCGTTCAGCTCCGCGTTCTCGAGCGCGCACGCGATCGACTCCTCGGAGACGTCGATCCCCCACACCGTGAGGGCGTCCCGTGCGAGAAGGAGACCGATCGTGCCGATTCCGCAGTAGAGGTCGTACACCGTCTCGTTGCCGGTGAGGCTGGCGAACTCACGCGCGGTCTCGTAGAGCTTCTCTGCCATCAGCGTGTTCGTCTGCAGGAACGCGTTGGGCCGAACACGGAAGCGCATGCCGCACAGCTGCTCCTCGATCGCCTCCTCTCCCCACAGCAGCTCCGTGGGGAGATTCGTCGTCACTTCGGCCCGCCCCTCGTTCACCGACCAGTGGATCGAGCGCACTTCCGGGAATTGCCGCAGCGTGTCGACGAACCCACCGGCGTCGAACTTCTCGCCGGGGCTCGTGACCAGCTGGACGAGCACCTGACCCGTGTTGCGAGCCTCGCGCACGACGAGGTGCCGAAGGTAGCCCGTGTGCTCCGCCTGGTCGTATGCGACGAGCTTGTCGCCGTGCGCCCACTCCCGTACGGCGTTGCGGATCGCGTTGCCGAGGTCGGTCGTCAGCCAGCAGTAGTCGATCTGGAGCACCTCGTCCCAGCGACCGGCCCAGTGGAGCCCGAGCGTCGGTCCGTCTTCGAGCTGTGTGAACGAGTACTCGAGCTTGTTGCGGTAATGGAAGATCTCCTCGGCCGGCAAGATCTCCTCGAGCGGCGGCTCGGCGAAGCCGCCGATGCGGCGGAGGGCGTCTCCGACCTGAGCGTGCTTCGCCTCGACCTGCGCCTCGTAGGAGAGATCCTGGAA
>CATPAS010000218.1 GCA_955652075.1 uncultured Gaiellaceae bacterium
AGATTGAGTTCGACGGCTTGATCGCGATCGAAGAGCCTGTCGCCAGTCCCGCCGCGGCTGCGTAGCGCCACGTGCTCGCGTCGAGCGCGCGCAGGCAAAGAGCCGCCGCGGCGAGGAGCGTCACCGTGGCCGGGAAGTCGGGAACGGATGAGAGCCCGACGAGCTGCGGCAGTGTCAGCTCGGTGTACTTCTGGTGATAGCCCGGCTCGACGAAGAGGATCCCGAGATAGGGAAGCGCAATCCACGAGCCGGCAGCGAAGTAGCCGAAGAGCCGGCCGACGAGACGCGCGGATAGGTCGTAGACGCAGAGGAGCGCGACAGGTAGCAGCAGCAGGGTGTTCAGGAGCACGATGCCTGGGAGCGCCGAGACGAGGTTCGGCCCGGCTACCGCAGCCAGAGGAGCGAGCAGGACCGACCAGCCGTAGCCGACATATGCAGGCGGCAGGTGGCCGTGAGCGAGCAGATAGGCGCCGGAGTAGTGCCAGAGCTGGTCGCCTCCTGCGTAGTAGAGCCACCCGTTGTGCCGGACGGTCAGCGCCAGGGCAAGCACTGCGAGCCATTGGCTGACGATCAGACCGCCGAGAACGTACGCGGGACGAATCGAAACCGCGACGTCCCGGGCGTGCCGCAGCCGGTCCAACGCAATGACGAAAGGAGCGGGAAGCGACGCGGCGGGCGAGCTCACAAGGGAGCGCCGGCGGTAGCGCCGGCGTGCTCGCGGTACCACGCGATCGTCCGCTCGAGCCCTTCGCGCAGCGGCATGCGCGCCTCGAAGCCGAAGAGCTCACGGGCTTTGCTCGCGTCGAGGCTCCGGCGAGGCTGGCCGTTCGGCATCGAGGCGTCCCACTCGATCTCGCCTTCGAAGCCGGTGAGCTCGGCGATCTGCTCCGCGAGCTCGCGGATCGAGATCTCGGCGCCCGTGCCGAGGTTGACGGGCTCGGCGCCGTCGTAACGCTCCGCGGCCAGCACGAGCCCTTCGACGCAGTCGTCCACGTAGAGGAACTCACGCGTCGGCGACCCGTCGCCCCAGAGAGTGACGCGATCGGGGTTGTCCAGCATCTTGCGGATCAGCCCTGGAATCACGTGCGACGTCTCGAGGTCGAAGTTGTCGCGAGGCCCGTATAGGTTCGCCGGCAGGAGGAAGATCGAGTCGAGGCCGTACTGCTCTCGATAGGACTGTGCGCCGACGAGGAGCGACTTCTTCGCGACGCCGTAGGGCGCGTTCGTCTCCTCGGGATAGCCGTTCCAGAGATCGTCTTCGTGGAAAGGGACGGGCGCGAACTTCGGGTATGCGCACACCGTGCCGGCGATGACGAGCTTGCCGAGACCCTGTTCGCGCGAGAGCTCCAGGACGTGCGCTCCCATCATCAGGTTCGCGTACCAGAACCGTCCCGGATTCACGCGGTTCGCCCCGATGCCGCCGACCTCGCCGGCAAGGTGAAACACGCGCTCGGGCTGCGCGTCCTTGAACAGGCGCTCGGCGTCTTCCCACCTCGTCAGGTCGTAGTCCGCGCGGCGCGCGACGTACACGTCGTGGCCGTCGGCCCGAAGGCGCTCGACGAGGTGCGAGCCGAGAAAGCCGCCGCCGCCTGTGACGAGGGTCTTCATGCGGGAGCGTGCGTCTGCGACAGCCAATCGACGCGGCCGATCCAGCGTGGGCGGTTCTCGGCAAACCACGCGATCGTCCGTGCGACTCCGTCCTCCCACGAAACGTGGGGCTCCCAGCCCGTCTCCCGGTTGAGCTTGTCGTAGCCGACGCGCAGTGCCATGACCTCGCTGGCTCCCGGCCGAAAGCGCTCGGCCATCGAGACGATCTCACGCGCTTCCCAGTGCCCCTGCTCCCGCCCCACGCGGAGGATGAGCTCGGCCCAGTCGCGCATCGAGATGTTCCTGCCCTGCCCGTAGACATAGAGATCGCCGGGGATTCCACGCGCGGCGACCATGAGGTGCCCACGCACTCCGTCGGTGCAGAAGCAAAAGTCGCGCATCGGCTCGAGCTGGCCGAGCTCGACAGTCTCACGTGTGAGCGCCTGGGTGATGATCGTGCCGGTGACGTAGCGCGGGTTCTGGCGCGGCCCGTAGTTGTTGAACATCCGCGTGACGACGCCGGGCACGCCGAACGCGTCGTGGTAGTTCATGGTCAGGAAGTCCGCGGCGACCTTCGACGTCGCGTAGATCGACTTCGGATTGATCGGCGAGCGCTCGTGAAGGATCAAGCCGCCCTCTTCGTCGAAGTCGTGGTGGTGCGCGACCGACTCGTGCGGGTTGCCGTACTCCTCGGACGTGCCGGCCGTGTCGAACTTCTCGAGCTCGAGGCCATGGTCGACGATCGACTGGAGCAGGTTGAGCGTGCCGATCGTGTTCGCCGTCACCGTCTCGTACGGGCGGTGCCACGACTCGCCGACGTGCGCCTGCGCGCCGAGGTGGAAGACGTACGGCTTGTCTGGTGCGTCGAGCAGCTCCCTGACCAAGTAGTCGATCGACGTCTTGTCCGTGAGATCGGCGAAGTGCACCTTCAGCTGCTCGCGCAGCGGAGCGATGTTGTTCAGCGCGCCGCTCGAGGTTGCGCGAACGAACGCATGCACATTCGCGTCGAGCTGGACGAGCGCGTCGGTGAGGTGCGAGCCCATGAAACCGTCGGCGCCCGTGACCAGGCAGGTCCGGCCGCTGAAGAAGTCGCCGAACTCCCGCCGCAGATCAGCGACGGCATCGTCCGTCCAGGTGGAGTCGTGTTGGTCTGCTTTCATGCAGCGGTGCCCGCCGACGAGCAGCCCAAGGGTAGCCCGGAGCGCGGCCGGAGCGCCGTTCGAAGCGGCGCCTTTACAGGCCTCTCATATGTGACCCTGAGCCTTGCCGCCGCCGTTGCCGGCGCCTTCCTGGCGCACAAGTTCGGCCGGAACACGAGAACCGACGGCTTCCTCGCCGCCTACGGGGTCTACCTCGTGCTCGTGCTCGGTGCTCAGGCCTTCCGGATGGTGGTCGTCCCCGACCTGACCCGCGCCGAGGCAGAGGGACGGCTCGGCTCCGAATTCCGGGCTTACGCGCTCGCCTTCCTGGCGGTCGCCGTCCCGGCAACGGTCTTGACGGCAGCCTTCGCCCACTTTTGGGGCGAGCTGATCACGGGACGGCTTCCGGAGGAGTCGGCGGTGGTGGCCGCAGACTCTCTGCCGTGGCTCGTTCCCGCTGCCTTCGCCCAGCTGATCGCCTCGCTCGCCGCCAGTGCGCTCGCTGCGAAGGACAGTTACGTTCCGGCCGCTCTCGGATTTGCGCTCGGCGGCATCGGCGGCGTCGTCTTTTTCGTGCTCGCCGCCGACTCGCACGGTCTCGTCGCGCTCGCGTGGGGCGTGACGCTGAACGGCGCGATCGCGATCGGCCTGCCGATGATCGTGCTCCTCCTGCGCGGGAACCGGCTGCGCCTGCATCGAGGCGTCCCGCTTCGGCTCGGTCACCGCCTCTGGCGTCTCTTGTGCGGTGCAGCCGTCCCGGTCGCCTTGCAGGGTCTGTACGTGATCGCGCTGCGCTTCGCGGGAGGGACCGGCGCTGGCAGCGTCACGAGTCTGTCGTATGCGTTCCTGCTCGCAGCGACGTTCGTCAGCGCGACGGCGTTCTCGCTGTCGCTGATCTCTGCAGCGCCGTTGACCCGTCGTGGTGTCGACGCCGAGAGCGCAGCGGAACACGTCGTGCACTCCGCCTGGGTTTCGCTCACATTCGTCGGCGCCGCCGCCGGGCTCGTGGCGCTCGTCGGCGGGCGGGTGGTCACCGCCGTGCTCGGCAGTGCATTCTCGGGCCACGTCGGCGACCAGCTCGGGCGCCTCGTCGTGTTCCTCTCCCCGTGGATGATCGGAAATGCGGCGTTTCTGATCATGTATCCGCTGCTGTTCGTCATGCACCGCACGCGGTTGCTGATCCCGCTGGCGATTGCCGCGATCGCCGTGGACATCCCCATCTCGATCGCCGGCCGTGCCCTGTGGGGCCTCACGGGTGTGACGGTCGCGCTCGGCGTCTCGACGCTCGTCGTCGTGTTCGGGCTGATGGCCGCGCTCGCTCCGCGGATGCTGGCGCTGACGGTCGTCGGGCTCGGGCGCCTTTCGATCCTCGTCGGCGCGGCTACCGCGCTCGCGTTCGGCGGGGCCTCGCTCGTCCTGAGTGCGGTGCCCGCCGCGGCGGCGGGCCTGGCGCTCTACGCCCTCCTGCTGGTGGCGATGCGCCAGCTCGGTCTCGCGCAGGCATGGCACTACGTGCGTGCCCTCCACTGACAGGTTCACCCCGTACAATCACCTGAATGTCCGGGCCGGAGGCGAAAAACCCGGCGCCTGCAGGTATTTCCTCGCCGGAGGAGATCGACGTCGCCGCCCTGTTCGACCGACTTCGCGAGGAGCTTCGACGTGGTGCCGTTCAGGAGGACTCGCGGGGCGTCGAATTCGCCTCGACGCGGGCACTCGCGGAGCGCTTCTGGCCGGTCACGGCCGAGCGTCCCGCCGGCGGCGGCCCCAAGGGAGCGGTCAAGCGCTTCCTTCGCAAGCTCATGCGCTGGTATGTCGAACCGCTTGCCGCGGACCAGCGGGTCTTCAACGACTCCGTCCTGAAACTCGTCGATGCACTATCGGAGCGGGCCGACGCCTCGACGGCCGCGCGCGAGCAGGCTGAGCGGCTGGTGCGTGAGCTGGAGGAACGCCTCGCGCGGCTCGAGCGGCGCGGGCCCGCAACTGCTGGCGGGCCGGCACCTGCACCCGTGACCGTCGCGACTCAGCCGGCCGCAGCTTCGGTTGCGGATTACTTCGCCTTCGAGAGCAGGATGCGAGGCAGCGTCGACTCGATCCGGGACCGTCAGCGTCTTTACGTGGACGTTCTGCGCGACGCGGCGCCGGTGCTCGA
>CATPAS010000219.1 GCA_955652075.1 uncultured Gaiellaceae bacterium
GAACTCGAGCGCATCGACATCGAGGATCTCGGCGAGCTGCGCCGGCACGTCGCCGAGTGCCCCGGCGAGGGGCCCTGCATCGGGATCGGGGTTCACGAAGACGAACGGGCCGAAGGTGTCGACCTGGATCTGCCTGAGCCCGAGCTCGTCCGCGTCGAACCCCGGCTCGCGATCCGAGCGGGGCGCGGCGCGCAGCCGGCCATCGAGCGCGTAGGTCCACGCGTGGTATGGGCACTGCAACGTCTCGCGCGTGCCAGATCCGCTCGCCACGATGTGCCCGCGGTGACGGCAGACGTTGATGAATGCCCGGAGCTCTCCGTCTCGCGCGCGTGTAACCAATACAGGGATTTGGCCGGCGCTCGACGTGAAGAAGCCTGTCTTCGGGATCTGGCCCGCGTGGCCCACGTACTGCCAGGCGCGAGCGAAGATCCGCTCGCCTTCGCGCCGCAGGACGTCGGGATCCGCGTACCAAGCCCACGGCAGAGCCCTCTCCATGCCCGAGAACTGTAGTGTCCGCGCCGTGGCCGTCACAGAAACGCGAAAACTGCCGCTCATGGAGCAGTTCTTCGCGGTCCGTCGCTTCTCCTCGGTCCTGGCGTTCACCGCCGACGGGGCCGATCTTCTCTTCGCCGGCAACCTGTCCGGACAGTTCAATCTCTGGCGAGTCCCAGTCGAGGGAGGCTGGCCGGATCAGCTGACCTCGTTCACGGACGAAACCGTGCGTGGCGTAGGGGTGTCGCCGACGGACGGCCGGATCGTGCTTTGCGCAGACCGCGACGGCGACGAGTTCCACCAGCTCTACCTCCTCGATCCCGACCGCGGCTGGCCCGAGAAGCTGACGGATGAGCCGCAGGTCCAGCACTACGTCAGCAGCGTGGCGTGGGCGCCCGACGGGACGAAGTTCACCTACGCGGCGAATGCGCGCAAGCCGAGCGACATGGAGATCTGGGTCCGGGACGTCGAGAGCGGCGAGACCCGTCCTGTGTTCGGCGAGGGCAAGTTCTCGTTCCCAGGGCGCTTCTCTCCCGACGGGTCGAAGCTCTTGGCGCTCGACTTCCGGAACAACAGCGACGTCTCGATCCACCTCATCGATCTCGAGACGGGCGAGACGCGCGAGCTCACCCCGCATGACGACGACGCGATCTTCTTCCCGGGCCCCTGGGCGCCGGACGGCTCCGGTTTCTACCTGATCACGGACGCCGGCAGCGAGTTCCACGGGCTCGCGTTCTACGACCTCGCCTCTGATCGCCACGACTGGGTCGAGCAGCCGACGCAGGACGTCGATGACGTGACGATTTCCGACAACGGGCGGGTGCTGGCCTGGCTCGTCAACGACCAGGGCTACGACCGGCTGCGCCTGCGCGATCTCGAGACGGGGCAGGATCTTCCCGAGCCGGATCTGCCTGCCGGTGCTCGTCCCCATCTGACCGGGGCCGAGCCGCCGCTCGCGTTGTCGCCCGACGGCTCGCACGTAGCGCTGATCGTCGCGAGCCCGCGCCGTCCGCCGGAGGCCTGGGTCGTCGAGACGCAGACCGGGAAGGCGCGGGCCGTGACGGACAGCCGCTTGGGCGGCCTACAGGAAGATGAGCTCGTCGATGCCGAGCTCGTGAGCTTTCCGAGCTTCGACGGCCGCGAGATTCCCGCCTGGCTCTACCGCCCGAACGTCGACGGAAAGGTGCCGGTCGTGTTGTCGATCCATGGCGGCCCCGAAGCGCAGGAGCGTCCGGTCTACCAGCCGCTGTACCAGTACCTGCTCTCGCGGGGCATCGCGGTGCTCGCGACGAACATCCGCGGCTCGACGGGCTACGGGAAGTCGTACCAACGGCTCGTCCAGCGCGATTGGGGCGGCGGCGACATGCAGGACTGGGAGCACGCCGTCAAATGGCTGCATGGCCAGGACTGGGTGGAGCCGGACCGGATCGGTGTGTACGGCGGCTCCTACGGCGGCTTCGCCGTGCTGACGTGCGTGACGCGTCTGCCGCAGTACTGGGCGGCCGCGGTTGACATCTTCGGCCCGTCGAACCTCGTCACGTTTGCCAAGGCGGTGCCGCCCACGTGGAAGCGGTTCATCGCGCGCTTCGTCGGCGACCCGGAGACGGAAGCAGACTTCCTCATGGAGCGCTCGCCGATCACGTACGTCGAGAACGTGCAGGCGCCGCTCCTCGTGATCCAGGGCGCGACCGATCCGCGTGTCGTCAAGGGCGAGTCGGATCAGCTGGTCGACAAGCTGAAGTCACTGGGCCGCGAGGTGGAGTACGTGGTGTTCGACGACGAGGGCCACGGCTTTACGAAGCGGCCGAACGAGCTCAAGGCGTACAGCCTTGCCGCCGACTGGCTCGAGCGGCACCTACTCGGTACCAAGTAACACTGTGTCACGAGCGTCGCGGAGCCCGCGGCGCAACGCTTTCCGGACCAAGTAACACAGTGTTACTTGGTTGCGCCTCGCGGTACGAGCTCGAGCTGGGAGCTGGTCGTCCGCTAGGGAGCGAGCGTTTCGGCGAGCGCCTCGACGACGTCGGGATCGAAATCCGTCCCTGCACACCGTCGCAGTTCAGCAACTGCCTCCTGCACGGGTCGCGCTTTTCGATATGGGCGGTCTGTCGTGATCGCGCTGTACGCGTCGCAACAGCGGACGATTCTCGCGGCGAGTGGAATCTCCTCGCCGGCAAGGCCGTCGGGGTAGCCGGTCCCGTCCCAGTCCTCGTGACACGACCGAACGATGCGGCCGACGTTTCCGAGCAGACCGCCGACCTGCGACAGCAGTTTCTCGCCCTCCAGCGTGTGCGTCTTGATGACCGCGAACTCCGCGTCGGTGAGCTTGGCGGGCTTGTTGATGATCTCGGCCGGGATCTTGATCTTCCCGACGTCGTGCAGGAGCGCAGCGAATTCCGCGTCGCGACGTTCGCGTCCGCCGACTCCGAGGCGGTCACAGACATCGAGCACCAGGGAGACGACGTCGCGACTGTGACTTCCGGTGTAGGCGTCATCGGCTTCGACGACGTCTCCGAGTAGGAGCGCGGTCCCCCGATACGCATGGCTGAGCTCGAGTGCGTGGTCGATCCGAACCTGGCGCTCCCGCGCGAACACGACGAGCAGACCCACCAGCGGCAGGACGAACGAGATTGCGATCGGGTGGTCGGCCGCGACCAGCGCGGCGAGGAGGCCGACGGGCGCGAGCGCGAAGTCGACGAGAAAACCGGAGAGCATGAACCTGGCCGCCAGCGAAAGTGGGACACCGTTCACGAACTTCTGCCGTGGGGCGTGGGCGAGGTAGTCGACCCCGAACTGCGCGCCGAGCGCGGCGAGGTAGACGGGCCAGTGTCGCAGCGCGGGCGGCCCGGCGCCGACGATTGCGAGGACGGCGACCGGCCCCACGGAATGCCATGAGTTGAGCGGTACGAGCAGGACCTGCTCCAGTGGGAGGCGGCTCCGGAAATGATCCGCTGCAGCCCCGAGGAGCAAGCCCGCGCAGACGGCGAGCGGCACGTACCCCAGCGGCAGCAGGAAGAGCATCGGCACGAGCACGAGCTGGGTCGGAAGGAACAGGCCGACGCCGACCTCGAATCGCGCGCACGATGCTGCGGCATAGCTCAGGACGAGCGCGACGACGATGAATGCGCCTGGAGAGCGTGGGGACTGCACGAGGAAGGGCAGGGCCGAGGCCGCACCGAGGAACGCCAGGGCAAAGGCAGCCGCCGACCAGCGGTTGCGATCGTGCAGGCGCTGGGACTCGCGATTCCTCGCTCCACCGATGAATTCGTCGACGTCAGGGTCGAGCGTCGCCGCGTTTTGCGCGCGCTCTGTCGCTACGGAAGGGGCCGCAGTCGCCACCAGCGAAGAATCGGCATTCGCCTGTGGCTGCTTGACGCGCGCACCAAGACTCGGAACCCTCGTTCGAGGGATTCAGATACCCCTCAGGGGTGATGGCGACCTCGGCGCCGCTCCGAAGACTCAGATGTGCGGACCCATTCAGGGGAACATCTGTGGAGGAGGGCACGTTGGCGGCGCAGCTCGGATCTCGTTTCACCCTCGCGACCATCGTCGCGGTCGTGGCGGTCGCGCTCTGCGCGCCGGTGGCGAACGCCGATCTGCTCGGCAATCTGATCGGAAACAACTGCCCGAGCCGAGGCAGTCAAGTCTTCGCGCCCTGGAACGACTCTCGGAGCTACTACCTCGCTCCAAACGGCGGGCTCGAGAACGGCTCGAACGGCTGGTCGCTCAGCGGTGGCGCTTCTGTCGCTTCGGGGAACCAACCCTTCTTCGGGAGCGGCACGCATTCGCTCTCGCTTCCGAGCGGCAGCCGGGCGCTGAGCCCCATGACCTGCATCGGGCCGAACGCGTTGAGCCTGCGGATGTTCGGCTCGGACGTCTCTGGCACCGACAGAGGCGTGCACGTTCGGATCCTCTGGTACGGACTGCTCAATCGGCTGCTCGGCACGACGGACTACAACACGTTCGCCGGTGGCGGGAACTGGTCTCCAACCGACTCGCTCAAGTCTTCGGGCGGCTTCAACCTCCTCTTGCCGCTGGTCGGCTCGACCTCGGCCCGGATCGAGTTCACGCCGCTCGGCGATGACAGCGCCTGGCGGATCGACGATGTGTACGTCGATCCCTGGGCCTCGCGCGACTAGCGCGTCAGAGTGATCTTCGTTTGCCCGAACGGGGCGAACGTGGAGAATGTGAACGTGCCGCTGAGGATGCTCGTCAAGGTCTCCTCGGGTCGTACTGACGTGCCCGTCGCCGCCGAGGTCGCGAGGTAGCCGTGCGACTGGGTGTCGGGGCAGCGCTCGTCGAGGGCA
>CATPAS010000220.1 GCA_955652075.1 uncultured Gaiellaceae bacterium
CCAGCCCCAAAACGGAACCCGACTTAGGAAGCCCGGGGCGGCCGCCTGCGGCAAGGGCCGCCCCGGGTTCTTCGCGCCTCACGGCGCATCCTTGAATCAGCGCTTACCTAGACGGCTACTCCTTTCTGCTCCTCCCTTTTCCGAAAGACAGGGCGAACGGGGCGTCTGTGTTGACCAGCTTCTGCTTGGCCTTCGCGTCCCCGCGACCGTTCTGCTTCGTCTTCGACTTCTGCACCAGGTTCTGTTCCTGGCCCTTGCCGCCGCAACCGCCGCCACAGCTGGGGTCAAGCAGCTGCTGGTCAGCGCTCGCGTCCTGGTCGGTGTGGTTCTTGTTCGTCGCATCGGCATCGGCCTTGTTGCGGGCCTTCTGATCCGCCGAGCTCTTGCCCGAACCGCTCAGGTGATCACCGACGATCGACACGGGCAGGTCTGCGTTGACCGCCTTCTGCTTGGCCTTCGCATCCGCATCGGCGTCCTGCTTCGTCTCGCCGATCTGCATCACGTTCTGCTCCTGGCTGTTGCCGCCGCACCCCGACCAGCACTTGCTGCCGCCGTCGGCCGTCTGCTTGGCGGTGGCGTCCTGATCGGTGTCGCTGCGGTTGGACGCGTCCGCGTCCGCCTTGTTGCTGACGTCCTGCGACGCCGAGCTCGAACCGAGGCTCGGATCGCCACCGACGACCAGCACGGGGGCGTTCGTATTCAGCGCGTCCTGCTTGGCCTTCGCATCCGCGTCGGCGTTCTGCTTCGTCTTGCCGATCTGGACGACGTTCTGCTCCTGCCCGTTCCCGCCGCAGCCCGAGAAGCAAATGGAGCTGCCGGCGGTCTGGGTCGCAGTCGCATCCTGATTCGTCTTGCTCTTGTTCGATGCGTCGGCATTCGCCTTGTTGCTGGCGTCCTGTGTCGCCGAGCTCGAACCGCCGTTGACGTCGCCTCCGGCAAGGCTGACGGGAACGTTGGCGTTGACGGCGTTCTGCTTGGCTGTTGCATCCGCGTCCGCGGACTGCTTCGTCTTCGAGTCCTGGATCACGTTCTGCTCTTGGCCGTTGCCGCCACAGCCGGACTTGCAGCTTGAGCTGCCGCCCGTCTGAGTGGCATTCGCCGTCTGATCGGTGTTGCTCTTGTTCGAGGCATCCGCATCGGCCTTGTTCGTGGCCGTCTGGTCTGCGGAGCTGGTACCACCGTTCACGTCGCCTCCGGCGATGCTGACGGGAACGTTTGCATTCACTGCGTTCTGCTTGGCTGCGGCATCTGCGTCCGCGGACTGCTTCGTCTTCGAGTCCTGGATCACGTTCTGCTCTTGGCCATTGCCGCCGCAACCGGACGTGCAGCTGGAGCTGCCGCCCGTCTGCTTGGCGGTTGCGTTTTGGTCGGTGCTGCTCTTGTTGTTGGCGTTGGCGTCGGCGGTGTTCTTGGCCGTTTGATCGGCCGAGCTGTTACCGCCGTACACGTTTCCGCCCGCGATGCTGACAGGGACGTTGGCGTTGACCGCGTTCTGCTTGGCCAAGGCGTCGGCGTCGGCGTTCTGCTTCGTTTGCGCCGATTGGTCGATCGTCTGGGCCTGGCCGGCACCGCCACAGCCGGACTTGCAGCTCGAGCTCCCGCCGGTCTGAGTGGCGTTCGCGGTCTGGTCGGTCGTGCTCTTGTTCGACGCATCAGCGTTGGCCTTGTTCGTGGCCGTCTGATCTGCCGAGCTCGAGCCGCCTGAAACGTTCCCGCCCGCGATGCTCACGGGGACATTGGCATTGACCGCATCCTGCTGGGCTGCGGCGTCGGCGCTGGCGTTCTGATTCGTGAGCGCCGACTGATCGATCGTCTGGGCCTGGCCGGCGCCACCACAGCCGGACGTGCAGCTGGAGCTGCCGCCCGTCTGAGTCGCGTTCGCCGTCTGGTCGGTCGAGCTCCTGTTCGACGCATCCGCGTCGGCCGAGTTGGTGGCCGTCTGCGTTGCAGAACCAGAGCCCGAGCCGATCGCGACGCCGCTGACGCCGCTGATGTCGACCGGCAGGCTTGCGTTCGAGGCCGTCTGTCCCGCCATGCCCGCCGCGGGCGCACCCTGAGTCTCCCCGGCCAACTGGCCGAGGATCTGGTCCGCGCCCGTAGGCGGATCGCTGGCGGCGTTTGCCGTGCCAACCACCACTGCGAGGGCGAGCGTTGCTATGCCCAGCGCGATGAGATGGCGTTTCATGGCTTTTCGATGTCTCCTTGTGTCGTCGTTACGTCGGATTACCGGGGCGCACCGGAGCGCCGCGGCACGGTCGGCGACAACCCGAAGGTTCCGCCGGAATGACCGCGCGCTACCCCGGGCGTTCAAGACGAGAGACGACAGCCATCAGCCGCCGGAGTGCTGATGGAAGGTGACGACGTGCCCACCATGGGGCCGTCAAAGCGAAGGCGAGGAGGAGCACCGCGAAGGCTCCCGTTGATCCGTCCGTTCCGGACGTGCCTCCCAGTGATGCGCTCGGCAGCTTCGGCGCATGGGGGGACGGCACTCGGTGTTCGCCGCGAGCATGCGAGCGCCGCGACGGGGACGGGCTCTCTGCCCTAGGCCGACTCGGCGCCGACCACGTGGGAGCGCCCACTCCGACCGAGGCCGCGAGCCTCCAGCCGTCCCGGCCCCAGCTCGCGCTGGTCACACCCGCGAACTGCGTACAGGGGGAGCTCTGCTCGATGACCTGGATCCCCGACCCGGTTTGCTGCTCGCTCTGAACAGTCTGGTTCGAGCTCGTCTGGGTTGTGCTTGCACTCGAGGTGCCCGAGCCGGCGCCTTGCTCGGAGGTGGCCTGCGCGCTCGCGGTCTGCGCGGTCGGTGCGCTCTGCTCGATCGTCTGCGAC
>CATPAS010000221.1 GCA_955652075.1 uncultured Gaiellaceae bacterium
CCGGGGTCCCGGCAGCCGTCGGTGCTGAGCCGTCGCGAAGGCGGTTCTGGGCAGCGGTTCGCGCACCCTTGCCTGTGGCCGCGCGCAGCGGGTGAGCTCGGAGGCCGTCGGCAGCATTCCTCGACCCGCTGCTCGCGAGTCGCGGCGTCGCCCCTGCGACCGCGGAGGCGGGCCCGCGATGATCCCCACCCATGCCCGTCGCGACGACGCCGGCGACCACCGCCACGGCAGCCTTGACCAGGAAGCCGGTGCCGACCACTGCACCGCCTCCGGCGACGACGCCGCCGCCCTCGAAGAGCTGCGTCAGCGAGCCCGGGAGCGGCACGGCCGCAAGCGCGCGGAGCGCGGATGCCTTGAGGCGCAGCGACTTCCGCCCGCGGAAGATCAAGGTCTCGACGGCCGAAACGGAGACACCGATCGTGTCTGCGATCTCGGCGTAGGACCGGCCCTCGAGCTCGCGCATGACGAGCGCCGCACGCTGGTTGAACGGCAAGCGCCCGAGCGCGCGCAGAACGCCTTTAACATCCGGACGTTCAGCCTCGGGGACCGCGAGTTGCTCGACGTGGTCATCGAGCGGCACTTCCTTCACGCGGCGACTCGCCCGTGCGTATCTCGTTCTCGCGACGTTGTGCGCGATCTTGATCAGCCAGTTCCCCGGCTTCTCGACCTCGATGCCACGCTGATACGCGCGGTACGCGTTGAGGAACGTCGTCTGGGTGACGTCTTCCGCGTCGGCCGGATTTCGGAGCACCGCGAGCGCGTAGTGGTAGACGTCCGTGACGTAAAGCCGGTACAGCGACTCAAAGGCCTGATCTCGAGCTAGGGCCGGGATCTCTGGCGCTGCGGTCGCCACGATGCTGATGGAACGAGTCAGAGTCGTATCAGGATACGCCTCTGGTTTCTCATTTGAAAACAGTACGCGACTAGGCGGGAGTTTTCGCGCGCTTGCGGTTCGGCACGTGGATCGCCCGGCCGAGCGCGACGAGCCCGGCCTCCTTGATCGCCTCCGAGAGCGTCGGATGCGCGGCCATCCCGTCCGCCACCGTCTCGACGGTCGCTTCGGCGTCGATCGCCACCACGCCGGCTTCGATCAGGTCGGTGACGTGCGGCCCGACCATGACGAGGCCGAGCAGTTCGCCGTACCGCGTCTCGTGAATCGATTTGACCCAGCCGGTGGTCTCGTTCTGCATCACCGCGCGCGCGTTCGCGACCCACGGAAACATGCCCGTCGCCACGTCGTCGCCGTACTGCTCGCGCGCTTCTGCCTCGGTCAGTCCGACACCCGCGATCTCCGGATCCGTGTAGATCGGCCGCGGCACGGCACGGTTGTCGACGATCGCGTCATGACCACAGGCGTTCTCCGCGGCGACCTCGCCTTCGCGAAACGCGGTGTGAGCAAGCTGCCAGTAGCCCGCGCAGTCACCGACGGCGTAGATGTGCTCGACGGTCGTGCGACGGTGTTCGTCTGCGGCGATGCCCTTGCGCTTGTCGAACTCGACGCCGATCGCCTCGAGGCCGAGCCCTTCCACGCTTGGGCCGCGGCCGACGGAGACGAGCATCAGATCCGCTTCGATCGTTTCGCCGTCGCCGAAGTGCACCGTCAGCGCGCCTCCCTTGTCCTCCACCTTGGTGCACTGCTTCTCGAGGTGAAGCGTGATTCCGCGCTTGCCGAACTGCTTGGCTAGCTCCTTCGACGCGTCCGCGTCTTCCTGCGGGATGAGCGCAGGGAGCATCTCGATGATCGTCACCTCGCTGCCGAAGCGCTGGAAGATCGATGCGAACTCGCAGCCGATGATGCCGCCGCCGAGCACGACGAGTCGCTTCGGGACTTCCGTCTGCGCGAGCAGCCCCTCGGAGTCGACGCACCGCGCGGAATCGAGGCCTTCGATCGGAGGACGAAGAGGGAAAGAGCCCGTCGCGATGATCGCGTGCTTGAACGTGAGGTCCTCCCCACCTTCGACCGCGATCGTGTGCGCGTCCTTGAACGTGCCGTTTCCCTTGACCCACTCGACGCCGTTCGCCTTGAAGAGCGAAGCGACACCCTGCGTCATCTGCTTGACGACGCCCGCCTTCCATTCGTTCGCGGTGCCGAACTCGAGCTGGAAGCCGCCGAGCTTCACGCCCAGCTTGTCGAAGGTGTGCTCGGCCTCCTTCAGCGCGAAGGCTGTCTGCACCCAGGCCTTCGTCGGGATGCACCCGATGCGCAGGCAAGTGCCGCCGAGCTCAGGCTCGCGCTCGATGCAGGCGACCTTGACCCCGAGCTGCGCAGCGCGAATCGCGGCCGTGTAACCACCCGGCCCCCCTCCGAGAACGGCGACGTCGACTTCCATCAGGCTCGATCGTAGCGACCCGCTAGAGGTCTGCCTTCATCGTCACCGTGCCGTCCTTCTCTTCCACGGCGGCGAAGCCGTAATGCTCGTAGAGCTTCGTCATGCCCTGCTCGGCGCTGAGGCTGATCGCCTTGTAGCCCTCCTGGCGGGCTCGGTCGAGCAGTGCCGTCATCAGCTGCCCGCCGAGGCCACCGCCGCGCCGGCTCGGGACGACTGCGATCGTCAGCTCCGGGGTCTCCTCGTCGACGAAGCCGAAGCCCGGCGCGCTCGCAGGGAAGAGCCGGTACCACGCCGCGCCGATCGGGCCGGCCTCCCACGCCACGAGCCCTGCGTCGCCCGGCCGGCCCCAGTTGTTGACGTACCTGGCGACCGGAAGGTCAGGATCTGCGTTCAGCCGCCAGTGGTAGGCGTGCTTCAGCATGTCGCGGAGGAAACGGACGTCTTGTGGCCCGGCTTGGCGGATCACCACGTCGAGTTTAAAGGGCAGTCACTCGAACGAGTGATTCTTCGCAAACCATGCAAGAAGGTTCCACGTGCGGCATCTTCAAGGTTATGAAACGTGACGATGATCGGCGGACCGAGTTTGGGACTGGCCTGCGGGCCCGCCTGCTCAAGCGCCGCGCGTTGCGACTGGGTCCCGGCCGCGTACGCCTGCCTGCGCCGCTAGTTCAGCGGCCTTCCGCCATCTAGCTAAGCCCTATATGCCTCGGCGCCCCGCAGAGCGCCCGGCAAACGCAAGACCGAGGCGCATTTCGTCGCGTTCGAGCTCGCCCTCAGGCAGCGACCCTGGGCAACCTGAGCTCGTTGGCCGCCCGCCGCTCCGATCTCAGCCTGTGGAAAGCTCTTCGGCAAACTCGATGCGGTTGCCGTCGGGATCGAAGACGTCCAACAGGCGCATCTGTCCGTGCAGCTCGAGGACGACGCCGACCTCGACGCCTTCCTTGCGCAGGCCCTCAGCCACAGCCTTGACGTCCTCCACGTCGACGTGCGCGACGCCGCCGTCCTCGTGCGGCTCGCCCTCGGCTAGAGCGATCTCCATCCCGTTGCGTTCGAGCTTCGCCCAGCTACCGTCAGCGTCCGCGAAGGTCTCCTCGAACCCGAGCTTGTCCGTGTAGAACGCACGTCCCGCCTCGAGGTCGTGGACGTGGTACCAGACGGGCATCACGCTGCGATTGAAAGAAGCGCCGCCAACGTCCTCACAGCGCGAGCCCGGGCTCTTCCAGAAACGCCTTCAGGTCGCGCAGGAACTCGGCGCCTGTGGCCCCGTCAACCGCGCGGTGGTCACAAGTGAGCGTGATCTCCATGCGCGGACGAACGGCAGGCTGGCCGTCGACTGCGACGACCCTGTCCTCGATCGAGCCGACCGCGAGGATCGCGGCCTGCGGTGGGTTGAGAACCGCGATGAACCGCTCGATCCCGTACATGCCGAGATTGGAGATCGTGAACGTGCCACCGTCGAGATCGGACTGCTGCAGCTTTCCCGCGCGCGCGCGTTCGACGATCGCCGCGCGCGAGGCAGCGATCTCGGCGATCGACTTCCGCTCACATCCAGGGATGACCGGAACGACGAGCCCGTTGGGCACCGCGACGGCAATCCCGATGTTCGCCGTCGGGTACAGCTCGACCGCGTCGCCTTTGTAGAGCGCGTTCACCGCGCGGTGGCGCATGAGCGCAGCCGCGGAAACCTTGGTCAGGAGATCGGAGATCGTCGGCTTGACGCCGTCGCCGTGCAGCTCCACGAGGCGCTCGCGCAGCTCGAGCGCGCGACCCATGTCCACCGTGATGCCGAGCTGGAAGACCGGAGCCTGCCAGGCCTCGGTCAGCCGACGCGCGATCGTCTTGCGCATCGAGGACAGCTGCTGGACCTCCACGCCCTCGACGGGAAGGGCCGGCGTGGCGACCGGCGTGGATGCTCCCGAGGCGGCGGTGCGCTCGACGTCCTCGGCGACGACGCGGCCGTCGGGACCGGTTCCGGCGATTGCGCTGAGGTCGATGCCACGCTCGCGTGCGATGCGGCGCGCCAGCGGCGACGCCTTGATGCGACCATTGCTTTCCGTCGGGGGAACGTCCCGGTTCCCCGTAACCCCCTCCCCTCGTCCGCTGTCGCGGACAGACCGCTGCGCGGCCTCCTGTTGACGCGCGCGCGCGGGAGCGCCTTCCTCCTGCGCATCGTCGGCCACATCCTGGGCGGCCGCGCCGTTCCCGGCGGGCTCCTCGGGCGGCAAGTCGACCTGCTCGCCCTGCTCGCCGATCACGGCGATCGTCTTGCCGACCTCGACCTCGCCGGAGGAGATCGCGATCTTGAGCAGCACGCCGGACGCCTCTGCCTCCACTTCCTGCGTCACCTTGTCGGTGTCCAGCTCGTAGAGCGGCTCGCCCTTCTCGACCTTGTCGCCCTCCGACTTGAGCCACTTCACGATCGTGCCGGACTCCATGCCCTGGCCGAGGCGCGGAAGCTTCACCTCAGTCGACATGTGACGCTCCTCGTGGCATTACCGCGCTGCTGGGTCGCGAGAACCAAGCCAGGCAAGGACGCAGGGAGTGCTCGGGCTGGACTGCCCGAGCGCGACTGAGGACGCGGCATGGCGCCGCGTTCTCGCGCGCCAGCAGCCCGGAGGATGTCGCGGGGAACGTCACGTACGACTCACGGTTCGGTGAATCGCTTCAAGAACGTCGTTGGCGTGCGGGACGACGAAGTCTTCCATCACAGGCGCGAAGGGCAGCGGCGAGAACTTCGCGCCGACGCGTTCGATCGGCGCGTCGAGCCAGTCGAACGCGCCGTACTGGACCACGGCCGCGACCTCTGCGCCGAAGCCGCCGCGCACGACCGCCTCGTGCGCGACGACGCAGCGGTTCGTCTTCTTGACCGACGAGATCAATGCGTCCTCGTCGAGCGGGAGCAGGGTCCGCGGATCGACGACCTCGACCGAGATCCCCTCCTCCTCGGCCTCCTTGGCAGCCGCGAGCGCCTCGTGCACGAGGCGGCCGGTTGCGATCACCGTCACGTCCTCGCCCTGGCGATGCGTTCGCGCCTGTCCGAGCGGAATCGGCTCGAGCTCGTCGCCGACTTCCTCCTTGATGCCGTAAAGCGTCCGGTGCTCGAAGAAGACCACCGGGTTGTCGTCGTAAATGGACGACCAGAGCAGCCCGCGCGCGTCCGTGGGCGTCGAGGGGAAGACCACCTTGAGCCCCGGGATGTGCACGAACCACGACTCGAGCTGCTGCGCGTGCTGCGCGCCCGGCGACCAGCCCGCGCCGCCCTGGGTGCGAAACGTCACCGGCACCGTCACCTGTCCGCCCGACATGTAGCGGTGCTTCGCGGCCTGGTTGACGATCTGCTCGGCCGCAAGCGTGAGGAAGTCCTCGTACATGATCTCCGCCACCGGGCGCATCCCCTGCATCGCGGCGCCGATCGCCGCCCCCGCGAGCGCCATCTCCGAGATCGGCGTGTTGCGAACCCGCTCCGGCCCGAACTCGTCGACCAGCCCCTGCGTGACCCCCATGGAGCCGCCCATCTCGGCGATGTCCTCACCCATGATGAAGACGTCCTCGTCGTCGCGCATCGCCCGGGACAGCGCGTCCCTAACCGCTTCTCGGTAGCTCAACTCAGGCATAAACGTTCTTCAATGCGTCTTCCGGTTTCGGGTCGGTGCCGTTCTTGGCGAACTCGACCGAGGCGTCGACGATCTCCTGCACCTCGCGGTCGATCTCCTCGACCTCGTCGCCCGAGAGCTCGAGCTTCGTGCGCAGGTGCTCGATCGGGTCCTGGGTCGCACGAGTCTCTTCGAGCTCCTGCTTCGAGCGGTAGACCTGCGGATCGCCGATGTAATGCCCCACGAGGCGATACGTGTTGACGGCGAGGAAGACCGGGCCCTTACCGCCGCGGGCGTGCTCGAGCGCGCGGCGCGTCGCCTTGTAGACCGCCTCGACATCCTGTCCATCGACCTTGACCGCCTTCATTCCGTAAGCGACGGCACGCTGGGAGATGTCCTCGATCGGCATGTGCTGCCAGCTCGGGGTCGACTCGGCCCAATGGTTGTTTTCGCACACGAAGACCGCGGGGACCTGCCAGAGCTGCGCCAGGTTGAGCGCCTCGTGGAAGGTGCCGATGTTCGTGGCGCCGTCTCCGAAGAAGGCGACTCCGACGCGCGGATAGCAGCGCAGCTTGAAGGTCAGCGCCGCGCCGACGATCGCCGGCAGACCGCCTCCGACGACCGCGTTCGCGCCGATGTTGCCGCGCTCGATGTCGTACAGGTGCATCGAGCCCCCGTAGCCGTGAGAACAACCTTCGAGCTTTCCGTACAGCTCCGCCATCAGCTCGTTCGGCGTCGTCCCCTTTGCCAGCGTGTGTCCGTGGGCGCGGTGCGTCGAGGCAATGATGTCGCCCTCCACCAGCGCGCGGCAGACACCGACCGCGACGGCCTCCTGGCCGATCGCCACATGTAAGAAACCGGGGAGTTCCCCGGCTCTGAACCGCTCCTCGACCTTCTCTTCAAACCGTCGGATGAGCAGCATCTCGCGGAAGAATTCGCGCAGATCCGACTTCGAGAGGGTCCCTTTCTGCTCCACCTTTGCCATCAGCCTCAGTTTATGCTCAGGCTCTTGCGACTAGTCGAACAGTTCAACGAGCTCGAGCGCGACCTCGTCGACGAATGGGCCGAGCTCCGACTTCAGCTCACCGTGGAGGAGGAATCGCGTGCCGAGCGGGCGGCTGCGCTGCTCGCGCCGGCGAACCCGGGGCGGCACGGGAGGCTCCTCCGGTTCGCGGTCGACCGCCTCGGGCCGGGCATCGGGGCCGAGGGCCTCCGCCGCCTGCTGAAGCGCCTCGACGACGAGGGCAGCACGGGAACGCTGAAGCTGCAGGGCGTCCAAAAGGCCCCTCCTGAGGAACTGCGCAAGGAGGAGACGCTGCGCGCCCAGTGGGAGCGGAGTCTCACCGCGGTTCCACCGGACTGGAGCGACATCTACGCCGAGGTGCGGCTGGACTCCACCGATTACCTCGAGCGCGGCGCTCTGCTGCTCGCTCCGGTCAATCCCGCGCGCTCCGGCGGCCCGGCGGCCCTGCGCTTCCGCAGCGCCCATCACTTCGGCTACGGCGTTTCCCCCGACATGGCGGCACGCTGCTTCGAGCGGTGCGACGACGAAGGGATCACCGGCGAGGTGGAGATCCTCTACGTGCTCTCCGATACGCATCCGGTCGCCACGCAGGGCCCGGTCTGGCTGCTCGGCGGCCGCACGGTATGAGCGACCTCGACCCTGTTTCCTGGTTCGTGATCGAGGCCGGCTGGAAGGTCGTCGACGCGGAGGGCCAGGAGGTCGGCTCCGTCGACGAAGTGGTCGGCGATTCGAGCAACG
>CATPAS010000222.1 GCA_955652075.1 uncultured Gaiellaceae bacterium
ATCCAATCGAGGTACGTGCGAATGACACCGTACTAGGCTGCGGCCGTCGGCAGCTTCTCCAGCCGGGCCAGCTCGCGGTCGACCACCTTGCGCACATCCTCCGGAAGCTCCATCGCCTCGAAGGTCGAGCGCAGCTCGGCGATCTCCGCTGCTTCCGGATCGCTCTCGCCGAGCTCGTCCTGGATTGCCTTGAGCTGCTGGCGCAGGAAGAACTCCCGCTGCCCCTTCTCCATCTCCTCCTGGACCTGCGACTGGATCTTCGAGCCGAGCTCGAAGACCTCCAGCTCGCGGTTGAGGATGGCGGAGACCTCGCGCAGCCGAGCCTCGACGTCGGTGAGCTCGAGCAGCCGCTGCTTCTCGTCGGTCTTCAGTCGCAGCGTGGAAGCGACGAGGTTGCAGAGCGCGCTCGGGTCATCGACGTTCGCAGCCGCGATCTGCAGCTCCTCCGGCAGGTACGGAACGAGGCCGATGACGCGCCCGAACAGACTCTGGACGTTCCTCGTCAAAGCCTCGACCTCGGGCGTCTCCGTGAGCTCGTCCGGCAACTCGACGAACTCGCCAACGAGGTACGGGTCGTCCTGCACCGGCCGGTCGAGCTTGATGCGCTGCACGCCCTGGACCAGGATGCGCAGCGTCCCGTCGGGAACCTTGATCATCTTGTGCACCACAGCGGCGGTGCCGATCTCGTAGAGGTCGTCCCAGCCGGGCTGCTCCGCCTCCGGATGCTTGACCGTCACGAGCGCAAGCGCGCGATCGCCCGAGACGACGTCCTCGACCAGCTTGATCGAGCGCTCCTGGCCGATCGCGAGCGGCGTCACCGACTCCGGAAAGACGACCGTGTCCTTCAGCGGCAGAACGGGCAGTGTCGCCGGAAACGTCAGCTCCTCCGTCGACTCCTCCACGAGCGTGTCGTTCATTGCCTCGCTCATGACGCCGTCACCACGATCGAGATGCTCTCCACGGGAGCGGGCGTGGGCGCGACGGGGAGGAGGATCGTCAGGAAACCGCGCTCGTAGGTGGCGGTCGCTCGCTCCGGGTCGACGGGCTCCGCGAGCGTCACCTGGCGCTGGAACGGGCCGTAGTCGATCTCCAGCTGCTGGTACTGCCCGCAATCCTTGGGTCGGCGCCGCTCGCCGACGATCAGGAGCGCCTGCGTCGAGGCGATCACCTCCACCTCGCCGGGATCTACACCCGGTAGCTCGACGACCACGGTCAGGGAGGGTGGATTTCCGGTCCGGTACACGTCGACCTCGGGGCGATAGCCCCGGCGCATCCCTCGTGAGAAGGGAAAGACCTGCCAGAGGTCGGCGAAGAGCTGCTCGATCTCCTCGGCGGCGTGCTCCAGCTCGCGGCGGCGTTTTTCCATCGTCTCAGGGTACCCCGGGAGGCTAGGGTTCAGACGTGGCGCGCTGGACTCGCCTCGTGTTGCGGTTCCGGTGGCCGATTCTCGGAGCGTGGCTGGTGCTCTTGCTTGCCGGCGGCTTTGCCTCCACGAAGCTGACCCCCCTGCTCTCGAACACGTTCACCGTTCCGGGGACCGACTCCGAGCGCGCCCGGACGGTCCTGCAGCACAACTTCGGCGATCGCAGTGACGGCGAGTTCCTGGTCATCTACAAGATCCGGGAGGGGACCGCCGGCGTGACGCTGAAGCTCGAGCGCAGCATCCGGGAGGCCGCCAAGGTCGTGCCGGGCGGCAAGGCGACCGCCCTGCGCTTTGCCAAGGACGGCGTCGTCTACGGCAGCATCCTCTCGAGCCTCAACCTCGCGGACGCGAAGGGTTACACGCACGACATCCTGAAGCGGCTCAACCCGCCGCCGGGGGTCGACGGGTACGTCTCGGGACAGGCGGCCATTCAGGACGAGCTCGACCCGATCTTCAACCAGGACCTGAGAAAGGGCGAGTCGATCGCGCTGCCGATCGCCTTGCTCGTGCTGCTTGCGGTCTTCGGGCTCTCGTTCGCGGCGACGATCCCCTTCCTCTTCGCGGCCGCGACGATCAGCGCCACGCTCGGCATCGTGTTCATCTTCGCCCACTACCTGACGATGGCGACCTACGTCACGAATCTCGTCCAGCTGATCGGGCTCGGGATTGCTGTCGACTACTCGCTGCTCATCGTCTATCGGTTCCGCGAGGAGCTTGCCCGCGGCGGATCGAAGGACGACGCGATCGTGCGCACCATGGCAACAGCGGGCCGTGCGGTCATCTTCTCCGGGGCCACAGTCGCGATCGGGCTGGCGCTCTTGCTCTTCATGCCGCTGCCCTTCATGCGGTCGATGGGCGTCGGCGGGTTTCTGATCCCGCTGGTCTCGATCGCCGGCGCCGCGACCTTGCAGCCTGCGCTTCTGTCCGTCTACGGCCGGCGCGGGACCACGCGCGTCCACGTCGCGGAGTTTCTGCGCTTGCGTTTGCGCCTGCCTCTGCCGCATTTCGCCGGGCCCGACGTCGAGCACGGATTCTGGGCGCGGCTCGCCCGCGCGATCATGCGGCGTCCGCTCGTGTTCCTCGCCGTGGGCGCGGGGCTCCTCGTCGCGGCAGCGATTCCGGTCTACGCATTGCAGCTGACGCCAGGGTCGGCGCAGGGGATTCCGCAGACACCGCAGTCCGTGCGCGGGCTGAACGTCCTCCGCCAGGCCGTCGGGCCGGGGGCTCTCTCTCCGAGCGCGATCGTGATCGACGCGGGCCAGGGCCGATCCGTGCGCTCGCCGGAGATCCAGGCGGCGGTACACCGTCTGCGTGCCGGGCTCAAGGGCGACCCGGAGATTGCATTCGTGCAGACGGGCCTCAGCGGACGCTACGTGGATGCCGGCGGAAGGTACGAGCAGGTGATTGCAGCCGGGAAGCACGAGTACGGCGACGAGCCCGCGCAGCGCTTCGTCGACCGGTTACGCGGCGAGCTCATCCCCGGCGCGCGCTTCCCGGCCGGAGTGCACGTGCTCGCCGGCGGCGGCCCGCCGCAGGGTGTCGACTTCCTCGCCCGCTCGTACGGCGTCTTCCCCTGGCTCGTGCTCGCAGTCCTGGTGCTCACGTACCTGCTGCTGATGCGCGCGTTCCGCTCGGTCGTCCTGCCGCTGAAGGCGGTGCTGCTCAACCTCCTCTCGGTGGCGGCGAGCTACGGCATGCTCGTGCTGTTCTTCAAGTGGGGGCTCGGCAATGCGCTGGTAGGCCTGTACAAGTTCCCGCAGATCGAAGGCTGGATCCCGATCTTCCTGTTCGCCATGCTCTTCGGGCTCTCGATGGACTACGAGGTCTTCCTCGTTTCGCGGATGCGCGAGTCCTGGGACGAGGAACACGACAACGTGCGGGCGGTTTCGCACGGCCTCGAACGCACCGGTCTGATCGTGACGGCTGCGGCGATCATCATGGTGGCAGCGTTCTGCGGCTTCGTCGCAGGCTCGGTCGTCGGGCTCCAGCAGTTCGGGCTCGGCCTCGCGGTTGCGATCTTCCTCGACGCCACCATCGTTCGGGCGCTCCTCGTTCCGTCGTTGATGGCGCTGTTCGGCCGGTGGAACTGGTGGCTGCCCGAGTCCCTGGCGCGGATCGTGCGCGTCATGCCGTCCCCGCTCGTGGAGACGCCCAGAGCGGCGTTCAGACCCGCAGGGCACTAGCATCGCCCCGGCATGAAGGGCGTCGTCCTAGCCGGCGGGACCGGTTCGCGTCTCGATCCGCTGACGCGGATCACCAACAAGCACCTCCTGCCGGTCTACGACAAGCCCATGGTGATGTACGCCATCGATGCCCTGCGCGGCGCGGGCGTGACGGAACTGATGCTCGTGACCGGCGGTGAGCACGTGGACGATTTTCGGCGCTTGCTCGGTGACGAGTTCGAGTACGGCAATCAGGAAACCCCGGGCGGCATTGCGGAGGCGCTCGGCCTCGCTCGTGAGTTCATCGGCGACGATCGCCTAGTCGTGATGCTCGCCGACAACATCTTCGGAGGGCCGATCTCAGAGACGATTCACAATTTCCAGCAGCAGCCCGAAGGCGCGCGCGTCCTGCTCGCCCACGTCCGCGAGACGGAGCACCTGCGGCATCTCGGAGTGCCGCGCATCGACGGCGGGCGGATCGCGGACATCGTCGAGAAGCCCTCGGATCCACCCGGACGTCTCGCTGTCACCGGCCTCTACTGTTACGAGCCGGACGTCTTCGACGTGATCGCGGAGCTCGAGCCCTCGGGTCGCGGCGAGCTCGAGATCACCGACGTCAACAACCACTACGTCCGTGCCGGCAGCCTCGAGTACGACGTCTTCGAGGGCTACTGGGGCGACGCCGGGGAGTCCATCGATGCGTACCACGAGGTGATCGAGCGCGTTCGGCGGCCGCACTTCGGCTCGGAGCGCCCGCGTCCGATCCCGCTGCTCCGCTTCGAAGACGAGCGCGGATGGTTGACGGAGATCGCCCGGACCGGCGGTTTGCCGAAGCCGATCCGGCAGACGAACGTCTCCTTCTCGCGGCAGGGCACGATCCGCGGCCTGCACTACCACGAGCGCGGCCAGGATGATCTCTTCGTCTGCCTTCAGGGACGTGCGCGAGTCGTCGCCCTAGACCGCGAGACGGGAGAAGCCTTCAGTGAGGACATCGGCGAGGACAACTTCGCCGCCGTCTACGTTCCCGGCAACCTCGCGCACGGCTTCGAGGCGCTGACCGACGTCCTGATGCTCTATCACACCACCGAGGAGTACGACCCGGCCGATCCCGACGAGCACCAGCTGCCGTGGAACGATCCACGCGTGGCCGATCTCTGGAGCACGACATCGCCGATCCTGTCGGAACGGGACAGCGCGTCCTGATCACCGGCGCGGGCGGCCAGCTCGGCCGTGCGCTCACGGAGGAGTTTCCGGACGCGTCGGCGTTGAGCCGTGCGGAGTGGGACGTGACGCTCCCGCCACCCGAGCTGGCCGAACCGCCCGGCGTCGTGCTGCACGCCGCGGCCTGGACGGATGTCGACGGCGCCGAGGACGACCCGCAGGACGCCGCCGCTGTCAACGTGGGTGGGACGCGGCATGCTGCGGATCTCGGCGCGCCGCTCGTCTACTACTCCACCGACTACGTCTTCGACGGCCGGAAGAGCGAGCCGTACGTCGAATCCGATCCGCCCAATCCGCTGTCGGCGTATGGCCGCACGAAGCTCTACGGCGAAGGTGCGGCCGGAGAGCAGGCCTGGATCGTGCGCAGCTCGGGGCTCTTCGGCCCGACCGGAACGAACTTCGTCAGAACGATGCTGGAACTCGCGCGTGAACGCGACGAGATCGCGGTCGTCGACGACCAGCGCACGGCGCCCACGTACGTCGCCCAGCTCGCGGCGGCGACGCGTGAGCTGCTCGAGCGGCCGTTCGGCGTCTGGCACCTGACCGCGGCGGGCGACGCCACCTGGGCCGAGTTTGCGGAGGCGATCTTCGAGGAGGCAGGGCTCGACACCCGTGTGCGCCGCATCTCGAGCGACGAGCTGGGACGTCCGGCGCAGCGACCCGCCTATTCGGTGCTGCGCAGCGAGAAGGATGCGCCGGTCCTCCCGCACTGGCGGGAGGGCCTGCGCGAATGCCTCAGCCGGATCGCTTGAGCTTGCCGTGCTTCTTCGCGTAGATCTCGCCCTGTTTGAAGATCCACACGCCGAGCGGGAACGCGATCAGGCCGATGATGATCAGCGGCCAGATGTCGCCCCACAAGCTGGTGATTCCGGCGCCGTCCAGGATTGCGTGCCGGATCCCCCGCAGCGCATACGTCGCCGGCGAGACGGTCGAGAGCCACTGCATCCAACCGGGTAGCACCGACACGGGGTAGTACACACCCGAGATCACGAGCAGCGTTCCCTGCGCGATGAAACCGAGCTGTGCGCCCTTCTCCGGTGAGATGAGCGGCAGCACCGAGGTCATCGTCCCGATGCCCATGAATGAGATCGACGCGATCGCGAGGACGATCGCCGCCGCGAGGAAGTTCGCGTTGGGCATGTGCAATCCGAACATGAGCGCAATGACGACGAACAGGATCGCGCTGCGCAGGACGCCGTAGAGGACCGCGAAGATGCCGACGCCCGCCAGGTGGACGGGGCGGCGGATCGGCGCCATGAACGTGTACTCGATCGTGCCCTCCCAGCGCTCCCAGGCGACCGTCTCCGTCATGAACTCGAACACGAGGCCGAGAAAGGACCAGATCACTGCACCGATCAGCAGCGTCGTCGTCGCCCGGTTGACGTCGATGTGACCGCCCGCAGCCTTGATCCCCTTCGCGATGAAGACGATCGTGAGCGTGTTCGCGAGCGACCAGAAGAAGAACGCGAGCTCCCACCAGCCGTAACGCTTGATCAGGTACCAGTTCCGCTCGACCACGCCGGCGAAGGAGACAGCCTCGTGGCGCAGCGACGCGCTCGGGCCGGGGATCACGCTCATGCGAATACACCTCTCTCCGCGTCTTCGTCCTCTTCGTCGAAGGAGCGTCCCGTTGCCGAGAAGAACGCGTCCTCGAGCGTTTCCGCTTTGTACTGCTCCTTGAGCTCGTCGGCGGGGGCGAGTGTGATCAGCTTGCCGCGGTCGAGGATGCCGATGCGGTCGGCCAGGATCTCCGCTTCCTGGAGATCGTGCGTGCAGAGAAGGATCGTGGCGTCGTGCGTCCTCCGCACCTCGCGGATGAAGTCCTGGACCTCGAGCTTCGAGCGCGGGTCGAGACCGGTCGTCGGCTCGTCCAGCAGCAGCAGTACCGGTGAAGTCAACAGCGCACGTGCCAGCGCCACCTTCTGCTGCATTCCCCGCGAGAGATGTTCCATGCCCTCGTGCATTCGGTCGGTCGGAAAGCCCACGCGGCTCAGGATCTTCGGGATCTTCTCGCGGGTCTCGGTTGGGCCCATGCCGTAGAACCGCGCGGCGTACGACAGGTTCTCCTCCGAAGACATCTTCTTGAAGAACGAGGCCTCGACGGAAACCCGGTTGACCAGCCTCTGGACGGGACGCGAGTCCTTGACGACGTCGTGGCCGAAGATCGTCGCAGTGCCGCCGTCGGGCAGCAGCAGCGTCGAAAGGAGCCGGACCAGCGTCGACTTGCCCGAGCCGTTCTGGCCCAGGATCGCGACACACTCGCCGCGCTCCATCGTGAACGTCACGCCCTCGAGCGCCGCCACGCGCTTACGCCTCTTGCGCATGTGCGTTCGCGTCGCATCGCGGCGGAAGAACTCCTTGCGCAAGTTGTTGACTTCTACTGCAAACACTTCGAGCTCCTACGATTCGGCGGGACACGGGTACGCGTAACACACCTGCGACGCGCAGGCGGCGCACGGGACGTGCGGAATCAGCCGAAGAAGAGCGTCATGCCGTCAAGACGGTAGCAAACGTGTCAAGCGAGGACCTTCGTCAGAGCACGTTTCCCTGCGCGGAGCACGGGTTGGCCGTGTGAGACGAGCACGCGTTGGACGGGCAGGTCGAGCA
>CATPAS010000223.1 GCA_955652075.1 uncultured Gaiellaceae bacterium
GGCGAGGATGGTGCTCGTGAAGCCTGACCCTGTCGTCGCCAAAGCCGCCTGTCCGGAGAAGATCTTGGGGACGCCGTAGGTGACGACGCCACCAACCAACAATCCTGCCGCCAAGACAGTTCCTCGTCGCGCAAACCTGTTCATCCTCATCCCTCCGACCTCGAACCTCACAGACCTCGTTCTCAAACGAGGTCCCTGCGACTAGCGCCGACCAGGTGTTGGAGTCGGACAAACACCCGATCCCGGGGGTCGAAGGGAGGGCTGCCGCGAGTATAACTCGGCCGAAGACTTCCGATTTGCAAGAGCGGCTGCACGCGGATGGCCGAACGACGGCTGCATGAGGTCCGGCGGTCGCAGGAGCAGCTCGAGTGGTCTGTCGGGGAGAATTCGGGACTCGACGAGGCGCCGACACGCAGATCCAGGAGGCAAGTCGATGACGGATCCCACCGCTGAGTTCTTCGAAGAGCTTGGCCGACTTGGACACCAGCCGCTGCTGGAGAAGGTCAAGAGCGCCATGCGCTTCGACATCGTCGACGGGAAGAGGACCGACCACTGGCTGCTTACCGTCGACAAAGGCGACGTCGCGGTCTCGCACGAGAACGCCGCCGCAGACTGTGTGGTGCGCGCGGACAAGGAGCTCTTCGACGGCATCGCGAGCGGGGAGGTCAACGCGTTCGCGGCCGTGCTACGCGGCGCCCTGGCGGTCGAGGGCGATCCGGCTCTGCTGGTGTTGTTCCAGCGGCTTCTGCCGAGTCCGCCGCCGGCGCGCAAGCGACAAC
Organism: uncultured Gaiellaceae bacterium; assembly: GCA_955652075.1. GTDB lineage: Bacteria > Actinomycetota > Thermoleophilia > Gaiellales > Gaiellaceae > 3-1-20CM-4-69-9. The sequence goes on from CATPAS010000223.1 coordinate 780, forward strand.
ATTCCGCCGGGCAACGGAGGAAGAAATGAGTGACGGGCTCGTCAAGATCCTCGACGGCAACACCTTCGTCGTCAGCGACGACCGCGGTGACATCGAGGCGTCGCTGACCGATCCGACCGGCCTGTTCTCGTACGACACGCGTTTCCTCTCGAAGTGGGTGCTGACGCTGAACGGCCAGCGGCTGAATCCGCTCTCGGTCGACGACCTTCAGTACTTCGAGACGCGCTTCTTCCTCGTGCCCGGCACCGGCACCGTCTACGTGGATGCGAAGATCTCGGTGATCCGCCAGCGAGCAGTCGGCAACGGCTTCCACGAAAGTCTCACGATCCTGAATCACGATGCGAAGCCTGTCGCTCTCACGATCCGCGTCGAGGCCGCCAGCGACTTCGCCGACCTCTTCGAGGTCAAGGACGCGCTCGCGAAGAAAGGAAAGTACGAGGCCCGGGTCCAGGACGGATGCCTGCGGCTCGCTTACGAGCGCGAAACGTTCACGCGAGCGACCCTGATCTCCGCCACCGCCCCGGTGCGCCTCGACAAGAATGGGTTGACCTTCAGGGTCAAGATCGATCCCCACGAGGCATGGGCGACCGACCTCGACGTGACGACGGTGCTCTTCGGCTACGGAGAGCGGCACGAGCAGCCGAAGCTCGCGGGGTCGCGTGGCCGCCAGAGCATGGAAGGGAACCTCGAGCGCTGGCTCGGGGACGCTCCACGGGTCGAGTGCGATTGGGAACCGCTGAAGGCAACGTACAGGCGCAGCCTCGTCGATCTCGCCGCCCTTCGCTTCGCGCCGCCCGTGGCCGGCGGGCGCAGCTTGCCTGCCGCCGGCCTCCCCTGGTTCATGACCATGTTCGGCCGGGACAGCATCTTCACGAGCCTGCAGGCGCTGCCCTTCACGCCGGAGCTGGCGGCCACGACGCTGCGGGCGCTCGGAAGCTGGCAGGGGACGCGTGTCGACGACTTCCGGGACGAGGACCCGGGCCGGATCCTCCACGAGATGCGCTACGGCGAGCTGACGGCGTTCGAAGAGCGTCCCCAGTCGCCGTATTACGGCTGCGCGGATGCGACGCCGCTCTACGTTGTGCTTCTCGACGAATACGAGCGCTGGACGGGCGACCGCAAGCTCGTGCGCGATCTCGAAAACGAGGCGCGTGCAGCGCTCGGCTGGATCGACGACTACGCCGACCTGCAGGGCAACGGCTACGTCTCGTACAAGCGCCGCAACGAGCAAACGGGTCTCGAGAACCAGTGCTGGAAGGATTCATGGGACTCGATCTCGTACCGCAACGGCAAGCTGCCGGGCTTCCCGCGGGCAACCTGCGAGCTCCAGGGATACGCATACGACGCGAAGCTGCGCGGCGCCCGACTCGCACGGGAGATCTGGAAGGACCGGGAGCTCGCCGAGCGGCTGGAGAAGCAGGCGGCCGACCTCAAGCGCCGCTTCAACCGCGACTTCTGGGTCGCCGACGACGAATACTTCGCCCTTGCGCTCGACCCCGACGGCAACCAGGTCGACGCGCTTGCGTCGAACAACGGCCACCTGCTCTGGAGCGGCATCGTCGACAAGTCGAAAGCAAAGGCCGTCGTGCGGCACCTGATGGGGCGCCGGCTCTTCTCCGGCTGGGGCGTACGTACGCTCGCCGAGGGCGAAGAACGCTACAACCCGATCGGTTACCACGTGGGCACGGTGTGGCCCTTCGACAACTCGTTCATCGCCTGGGGCTTGCGACGCTACGGCTTCAAGGACGAAGCCGCAATGATCGCGGCAGGCATCCTCGACGCAGCCGAGTTCTTCGACGGCCGCTTACCCGAGGCTTTCGGCGGCTACGAGCGGCGACTGACGAAGTATCCGGTCCAGTACCCAACGGCGTGCAGCCCGCAGGCGTGGTCGACCGGCACACCGCTGCTGCTGCTCCGGACGATGCTCGGGCTGGAGCCGGTGGGCGAACACCTCGTCGTCGACCCGGCACTGCCCTTCGGGATCGGACGCGTCGAGCTGCTCGACATCCCCGGTCGATGGGGCCGCGTCGATGCGTTCGGACGCGGACGCGTCGAGGTCGGGCGCGCGCAGCAGCGCCTTCGTCAGCAGCTCGGAGAGGGAGGCTGAACCGGGCCAGCCGGCCGAACGCGTCGTTCGGTCAGCAGCGACGGGGTTCTCTCACCGCGTCGCGGTGCACGGCCGTAATCGAAGTCGACCTGGATTACCCTGACGTTCCTGTCCGTGCACCGGCTCACCAAGGCGCAGGCCCGGCGCATCGCGGTGCGCGCGCAAC
>CATPAS010000224.1 GCA_955652075.1 uncultured Gaiellaceae bacterium
ATTTCGGCCAGCCCGAGTCGCTCCATCCGCGCGTGCGCCACCGCGGGCGGGTTCCCGGTCAGCAGCGCATGGCGCTCGACGGCTGCCGCCGCTTGGGCCGCATGCGGCGCAAGCTGCCACTGGCTCGTGTCCGCTGCCGCAAGGAGGCGAACGTACTGAGCGGAGAACGTCTCGCACCAGCGGGGCAGGCCTGTGTCGATCTCCGTTTCGGGAACATTCACCGTACGCAGCGCGCGACGGATGTGCGCAGGGGCCGTGTCGCCCGGGACATCGGGGCCTTCGGCGTAGATTCCGAACACGGCTTCGAGTGCCAGCCGGCTCGCCTCCACGTACACCTCGTCGTGCGTCAGCAGCAGCGTCCCGTCGACGTCGAAGAGCACGAGCCAGGGCGAGCTAGTCAGGCCGCCACCACCGCGTCGACAGCGTGGCGCAACGTGCGGACGTACTCCCGCAACGCATCCGGCCCTTCCTCGGCGACCTCGACGGCGCGCGAGCCGACAACGATCCCGTCGGCGAGGTCGGCTGCTGTCCGCGCCTGCTCGGGTGTGGCGATCCCGAAGCCCGCGTAGAGCGGGAGGTTGGTAACGGCTCGGGCGCGTTCCACCAGGCCGGCCAGCGCGGGGGAGACGTCGGTGCGCGCGCCCGTCGTTCCCGTGACCGTGACGAGGTACAACCACCCGTCGGTCTGCTCGGCTGCGATGCGCACCCGTTCGTCGGTCGACGTCGGCGCGACGAGCTGGATGCGCCGGAGCTCGGGCCGCTCGCCCGCCGGAAGGTCGGCGACGATCAGCGAGGTTGCGCCGGCTGCATGCGCATCGCGTGCGAAGCGGTCCCAACCGTATGCCTCGAGGAGGGCCGCATAGGTCATCGGCACGAGCGGTGTCCGCGGCACGAGCTCACGTGTGCGCGCGAGGCCGTCGAGGCATGCGCGCGTCCGCATCCCCTGCTGGAGAGCGCGCTCGGCCGCGCGGCGGATCACCGGTCCGTCGGCCAACGGATCGGAGAACGGAAAGCCGAGCTCGATCAAGTCCGCGCCGCCGGCGACCGCCGCCGCAGCAAGCTCGGGCGTTTCGGGGCCCGACATCAGGTAGACGACCAACTTCTTCACGTGTCGCCCGCGAGGAGCGCGAAGAGCGTTGCGTCGACGCGGCCGTCGCCGTGCCGAAGGTACCTTCGCTTGACGCCTTCGCGCGCGAAGCCAAGGCGCTCGAGCACGCGCTCCGAGGCGGTATTGCCGATCCGAACGTGCGCCTCGACGCGCCAGATGCCGTTCGCGACCGCATGCTCCGTCAGCTGCTGCACCGACCGGGTCGCAACACCTCGACCGCGGGCAGAGACGAAGAGCCAGTAGCCGACTTCGACGACGTCGCGCAGCGGATCGAAGTGGTGCAGCGACGCGCCGCCGAGAAGCTCGCCGCTACCTAGCTCCTCGATGACGTAGGCCGCGAGGAGCCCTTGAGCCCGCATGCCTGGAAGCTGGTCGCGCAACATGACGCGCAGCGTGTCTGCGTCGACCGGTGGCAGGCTGGCTTCGCCGCCGACCGCAGGATCGCGAAAAGCCGGGGCGATCGTCTCGATGTCCGATTCGACCGGGCCGCGCAACAGCAGCTCGTCGACGCGCAGCTCGTCCGGGAACCCGTAGGTCGAGATCTGTCCGGTGGCGTGATCCGAGCCGCTCATCGCGCGAGCACCTCCGCGAGATCCTTGTCGCCCCTGCCCGACAGGCAGACAAGGACGAGCTCCTCGTCGAGCTCGCGGGCACGCGCGAGCGCGTGCGCGGGCTCGAGGGCGGGAATGATCCCCTCGAGGCGCGTAAGGTCGCGGAAGGCGTCGAGCGCTTCTTCGTCGGTCGCCCGCACGTACTGCGCCCGGCCGGAGTCTCGCAACCACGCGTGCTCGGGACCGACGCCGGGATAGTCGAGCCCGGCGGAGATCGAGTGCGCATCTGCGATCTGGCCGTCTTCGTCCGACAGGACGGATGAGCGCGCGCCGTGCAGCACTGCGGGATTTCCTACGCCGAGCGACGCGGCCTCGGCTGCCTCGACGCCGAGGAGCCGGACCTCGGCATCGTCGAGGAAGCCGGCGAAGATTCCAATCGCGTTCGAGCCGCCGCCTACGCACGCGACGACGATCTCCGGCAGCCGGCCTTCAGCCTCGCGGAGCTGCTCGCGCGCCTCGCGGCCGATCACGGCCTGCAGTTCGCGCACGATTTCGGGGTACGGCGCGGGCCCGACGCACGAGCCGATCAGGTAGTGCGTCGTCTCGACGTTCGTAATCCAGTCGCGAATCGCTTCGCTTGTCGCCTCCTTGAGCGTCCTTGTGCCGAAGTCGACGGGCCGAACCTCGGCGCCGAGCAGGTTCATGCGCTCGACGTTGGGCCGCTGGCGTCGCATGTCCTCCTCGCCCATGTAGACCACGCAGTCGAAACCGAATCGAGCGCATACCGTCGCCGTTGCAACCCCGTGCTGCCCCGCGCCGGTCTCCGCGACGATGCGGCGCTTCCCGAGGCGGCGCGCGAGCACGGCTTGACCGAGCGCGTTGTTGAGCTTGTGCGCTCCGGTGTGCAGCAGATCCTCGCGCTTCAAGTAGAGCCGCTTGCCGGGCGCAAAACGCTCGGCACGGGTGAGCGGCGTCGGCCGGCCGCCAAAGGTGCGGCCGAGCTCGTCGAGCTCTGACTGAAACGACTCGTCCGCCTGCGCGCTGCGCCAGCCCGCCTCCAGCTCGTCGAGCGCGGGAATGAGCGTCTCGGGGACGTAACGTCCACCGTAGGTTCCGTAGAGGCCCGGCGTCGACGTCAACGGGCTGCCTCCACGAACGCGCGCACCTTCGCGTGATCCTTGATCCCGGGCGAGGTCTCGAGCTTCGAGGCCGCGTCGACCGCCCAGGGCCGCACGGCCTGCACCGCCTGGCGGACGTTGTCCGGCCCGAGCCGCCCAGCGAGCATCACCCGCCCCTCGGTGACCGCGGCGCGCTGGAAGTGGAGCGGGTCCTGCTCCTCCCAGGGGAGGTCGACGACCTGCGCGACGGTCTCGCCGTCGCGCAGAAGCACAGCGTCGCGGCCGCGGACGCGTCCTTCCTCGCGATCGTAGAGCTGGACGAGGTCGGACCCTGCGTCCTCCGCTTCGCCGACGAACACGGCGACGCTCAGGCGGTCGTCCGGAACGGGCAGCACTTCGCGCGCGCCGCGTGGGCTGTCCGGCACGAGGATGAACCCGAGCATGTCGGCGCCCGCCTCGACTGCTGCGTCGACGTCCTCGCGCCGCGTGAGCCCACAGACCTTTACGAGTGGGCGGGAGAGGATGTCGCGAAGCTGCGCCGCGGGATCATCGGCGCGCATCAGCGCCGAGCCGATGAGGATCGCATCGGCGCCTGCGAGCTCGGCGGCCGCGCCCTGTGCGCGCGAGCGCACGCCGCTCTCCGCGACGATCACGCCGTCGTGAGCTCTCAACTGCGCGATGAGCTTCAGCTGGGCGGTCCGGTCGATCTCGAACGTCGAGAGGTCGCGTGCGTTGACGCCGATCACCTCCGCGCCGAGGGCGACTGCACGCTGCAGCTCCTCGGCGTCGTGCGCCTCGACGAGCGTCTCGAGACCGAGCTCGTGTGCGTACGTCATCAGGGCGGCAGCCCGCTGGTCGTCGACGTCGCGGAGCAGTACGAGGACTGCGTCGGCGCCCGCAACTTTGGCTTTCAGCAAGTCGAGCTCCTCGGTGAAGAACCCCTTGGCCAAAAGCGGCGCCGACGTTGCGGCGCGTGCGGCTTTGAGATCCTCGAGCGAGCCGCCGAAGCGCTCGTCGACGAGGATCGAGACGGCCGCGGCACCTGCGTTCGCGAACTGCGCCGCAAGCCGTGCGGGGTCGGCGTCCGGCCGGAGGTCTCCCGCGGACGGCGAGCGGCGCTTGACCTCGGCGATCGCGGCGAGGCCGGAGGTGGAGAGAGCGTCATGGAACCGTCCCATCAGGCAGCCACGGTCTCCCGCGAGAACGCAATCAGCAGCTCGAGCCGTTCTCCCGCCGCGCCGGAGTCGATCGCCAGGCGCGCCACCTCGAGGCCCTCGCGCAGGTCGGCGGCGTGCCCGCCTGCCGCGATCGCCCCCGCGGCGTTGAGCAGGATGGCATCGCGGCGCCCGCCGTTTGCGCCGGCGAATACCTGCCGGATCGCCTCTGCGTTCTCCGCGGGAGTCCCACCGCGCAGGTCGTCGATGCTGCAGCGCGGGATGCCGAGCTCGACTTCCGGGTCCAGCCGGCGTTCGAGCACCTGGCCGTCCACCACCTCCGCGACGAGGTTCGGGCCGACCGGCGAGAGCTCGTCGATACCGCCGCCGCCGTGCACGACGTACGCACGGCGGGCGTCCAAGCGGGCAAGGACCTCCGCGATCGTTCGCACGAGGTGGGGAGAGTAGACGCCGACGACTTGAGCTCGGGCGCCTGCCGGATTAGTCAGCGGCCCGAGCACGTTGAACACCGTTCTGGTCGCGAGCTCCTTGCGTACGGCCGCGGCGTGCCGCATGGCCGGATGGTGCGACGGAGCGAACAGAAAGCCGAAGCCGAGCTCGTCGATGGAC
>CATPAS010000225.1 GCA_955652075.1 uncultured Gaiellaceae bacterium
CACTTCGACACCGACCGGGTGGCCGTAGCGCTGGTAGATGAACTCGCCGGGCTCGCCGTCCTTGTACGGCCAGATCGTCGAGCGGTCCACGATCATGGCGAGCAGCGAGCGCCGATCAGATCCTTCATCACCCCGGCAGGAACGCGGCCACTGCCGTTGCAGGCGAGGTCGGAGCCTGTCTCGACGATGCGCCAGCGCTGATCGGCGCCGCGCTTCAAGATGCTGACGCCGTTCCCCATCACCATCCCGCAGGCGTTGACGCTGCGGTATTCGGCGGACGCGTAGTGCGAGTTCCGGGTGGACACCTTGATGTGCAGCGGGAAGCAAGTGCGTGGGACTTTCGCCCCGCTCAGCACGCGCGTGATCGACTTGCGCTCGGCCTGCGTGGGCTGACGCGCCGCGGAGGCTATGGCGGGGATCGCCAGCGCGATCAGCAAGACGAGCAGCGGAGTGAATCGGCGCACGGCGTGAGCCTAGTCGGAGACTGCCACGGTGGCCAGAGCCGCGTCCCGAACGGCACGGGTCTGACCCCAGCTGTTCGGGACACGTTCGCCCGGTACTCTCCGCCCATGGCAACGACCGACGAGCCGCGCGCCGACTCGACCGAGTCCAAGCTCGATCAGCTCCGGGAGCTTCGCGACGAGGCCGAGCACGCCGGCACCGACAAGGCGATCGAGCGCCAGCGGCAGCAGGGCAAGCTCCTTGCGCGCGAGCGGCTCGTCGAGCTGCTGGATCCGGGCTCCTTCGTCGAGCTCGACCGCTACGTCCGGCACCGGGAGCCCAACTTCGGGATGCTCGAGCGGCGGCCCTACGGCGACGCGGTCGTCACCGGATACGGAACGATCTTCGGCCGGAAAGTCTTCGTCTTCTCACAGGACTTCACCGTCTTCGGCGGCTCGCTGAGCGAGGTCTTCGCGGAGAAGATCTGCAAGGTGATGGACATGGCGCTGAAGTACGGCTGCCCCTTGATCGGCATCAACGACTCTGGCGGTGCGCGCATCCAGGAAGGTGTCGTGTCGCTCGCAGGCTATGCCGAGATCTTCTGGCGCAACGTTCAGTCCTCGGGAGTGATCCCGCAGATCTCGCTCGTGATGGGCCCGTGTGCGGGGGGCGCCGTCTATTCGCCCGCAATCACGGACATCGTCTTCATGGTCGAGGGGACGTCCTACATGTTCATCACCGGTCCCGACGTCGTGAAGACAGTGACGGGCGAGGAGGTGAGCTTCGAGGAGCTCGGCGGCGCGACGACGCACGCCACGAAGTCCGGCGTTGCGCACTTCATCGCTCCTGACGAGAAGGCCTGCCTCGAGGACGCGCGCTACCTCCTCTCGTTTCTGCCTCAAAACAACATGGATCCGCCGCCGTTCACGGAGCCGTCGGATCCTCGCGACCGGGAAGAGCCCGAGCTTGACAGCCTCATCCCGGACAACCCGAACAAGCCGTACGACATGCACGAGGTCATCCGTCGGGTCGTCGACGACGGCGACTTCCTCGAGGTCCACGAGCACTGGGCGGAGAACATCGTCTGCGGCCTCGCGCGTCTCGGCGGGCATCCGGTCGGCCTGGTCGGGAACCAGCCGCGCTCGCTCGCCGGCGTGCTGGACATCGACTCCTCCGTGAAAGCGGCGCGCTTCATCCGTTTCTGCGACGCATTCAACATCCCGCTCGTCACATTGGTGGACGTGCCCGGGTTCCTGCCGGGAACCCAGCAGGAGTGGGGTGGGATCATCCGGCACGGTGCCAAGCTGCTCTACGCGTACGCGGAGGCGACGGTGCCGAAGCTGACGGTGATCACGCGCAAGGCCTACGGCGGCGCGTACGACGTCATGAGCTCGAAGCACATCCGCGCGGACTTCAACTTCGCCTGGCCGACCGCCGAAGTCGCCGTGATGGGGCCCGACGGCGCGGTGAACATCATCTTCCGGAAGGAGCTCGAGGAAGCCGACGACCCTGAGGCCCGGCGAGCGGAGCTGATCGATGACTACCGCGAGCGGTTCGCCAATCCGTACTCCGCAGCGGAGCGCGGTTACGTGGACGACGTAATCGAACCGCGCCGCACGCGGCCGGCCCTGATCGACGCGCTCGAGACGTCACTGACGAAGCAGGAACCGCGCCCGCGGCGCAAGCACGGCAACATCCCCTTGTGACCCCGGGCGTCTAGGAGGCGAGGGCCGGAGCGGCCTCCAGTGAGGCGCTCTGTCCGAGCTCCTCCGCGAAGGCCGCGACGATGCCAGGGTCGAACTGGGTGCCCGCGCAGCGCTCGAGCTCGGCGAGCGCCGCCTCGGAAGAACGCCTGGGCCGGTAGATCCGGTCGGACGTCATCGCGTCGTAGGCGTCGGTGACGAAGATGATCCGGGCGCCGAGCGGAATCTGCTCGCCACGCAGGCCGTCGGGATAGCCGGCGCCGTCCCAGCGCTCGTGATGATGCAGGACGAGATCGGCGACCGGGTCGACGCCGAGGCTGTCGAGCATGCGAAAGCCGATCTGCGGATGGCGCTCGAGCACGAGACGCTCCGAATCGACGAGCGTGCCGGGCTTGCGCAGGATCTCCTCCGGGATAGCGAGCTTGCCGAGGTCGTGCAGGCTGCCGGCGAGCCGAGTGAGCTCGATCTGCTCGGCATCGAGGCCCAAACGCATCGCGACTCTGGCGGCCAGGTCGCTGACCCGCTCGGAGTGGCTCCCCGTGTAGGTGTCGCGGGCGTCGACCGCTTTCGCGAGCGACGCGGCGGCGCGGTAGCGCGCGGCCTTGTCAGGTCCGGCGGCAAGCCGCTTGAGCTCCGAGAGCTCGACGACTTCCGGGCGGTAGAGGCGGACACGATTCTTGCCGTGCTCTTTCGCCCAGTAGAGCGCACTGTCCGCGAGCCGAATCAGCTCGTCGCGGCCGTGGCCCTGCACCGGGAAGGTCGCGAGCCCTGCGCTGACCGTCACCGTGCCGATGTGGTCGAAGTCGACCGTGGCGATCCGCTCTACGATCGAGTTCGCAGCCGCGAGCGCCATCCCCTCGTCGTGGTCGACAAGCAGGAGGGCGAACTCGTCGCCGCCGAGCCGGAAAGCCTCGCCGCCCTGGCGCAGCCTCGCACCCACTTGCGAGAGGACGCGGTCGCCCGACGGGTGCCCGTAGCGGTCGTTGACCTTCTTGAAGTCGTCGATGTCGACGAAGCAGAGCGTCAGCGGCATCGCCTGCTCCTCCGCGCTCAAGAGCTCGCGCTCCAGCCGCTCGTGGAAGTGACGGTGATTGCCGAGCCCGGTCAGCGGATCCGTCAGGGCAAGCCGCATCGCGCGCAGGGCGCGATGCGTCGAGCGTTGGTACAGCGCGATCGCGAGCAGCGGACCGACGAGCGCCACCGACAGGACCGGCGAGCGCTCCCAGAGCACGACGAGCATCAGTGCTGCCGACGCCATGAATGCGAACGGCACGATGGTTGCGCGGACGTGCGTCCGCATCAGCTGGAGATAGGGCTGGCCGCTGCTTAGTGCGATCGCGGCCGAGATCAGGACGATGTTGACGACGTTGTCGGCGGTGGCCGCAAGCACGACGCGCGCGATCACCGCGCCCACGCTCTGCCCGTGGATCGGCGCGATCAACGCGCCCGCCGCGAGTGCGACGAGCGCGAGGACCGCGACGTTGAAGGCGATGCGCTGAAGAGGGCGATGCTGGGCGAGCTGGACGAACGCCGTAGCTGCGAGCAGGAGGAGAGCGCCGGCCGCCCACCCGAAGAGGACGATTGCGGCCACTGCGAACACGAACGTGAGCGAGAGCACGCCCCCGCCCGTCTCCGCGTTGATCGGCACCGGGAAGCGCTCCGCGAGCGTCGCAGCCGCGGTGAGCGCGGCGATGCCGATCAGCTCGCGGCCGCTGTGCGCCGTCGTCGCGAAGACGTAACCGGCTGCGAGAAGTACGCCGAGGCCCGCCAGACAGACAGGAAGGATGAGCGCGTTGAGCTGGCGGGGCGTGACCGCCTGGGAGCTCACGTCAGGCTTAGAACCAGGTGAATTGGTCGAACGAGTCCCAGGTGAACTGACCCGAGACTGCCGCGACGAGCACAAGGATGGCCACGAGGGCAATCAGCTTGGGTTTCCATTGCAACATCCGCCAGAACCTCCCCACACAAAGACGCCAGACGCGCGGATTCTTTCTCCGCGTCCGATTGCCGTAATCCCCCCTTAGGGGGATTTAGCCAAATATCGCTTCAAGCGGGGGTAACGAGACCCGCTTCGGCGAGCGGCCGGCGGGCCCAGGCGAAGCGCTGTTGGTACCACCCGGAGAGGGCCGCGACGGCAACCCCGTAGCTTGACGAATGGATGAACCAGCCGTTGCCGAGATAGATGCCCATGTGGTCGACCTGCGCGGGCTTCGACTTCGGGCCCTTCGCTCCGAAGAAGATGACGTCGGCGGGCTGCAGGTTGGTGAACGGAATTCGTTTCGCGGCGGGAACCTCGCCGCTCATCGCGTACGTCGTGCGGCCTTGGAGCATGTCCGGGAGCGTGCCGCCGTTCGGGTACTGCTCCGCCTTGTAGACGCGCCAGACGAACCCCGAGCAGTCGAATCCTCCATGGACCTGCGGCCCGAACGGAGATTCCGGGAATTCGCTGGCCCCGCCCCAGACGTAGGGGTAGCCGATGAAGCGCACCGCGGTCGTGAGCACGCTCTTCTGCCAAGGCGTCAGTGCGGGCAGGACGAAAGATGCGGCGAGCTTCTGTACACCCTGGGCGTCGAGTTGACCGAGTTGCAGGATTCGCGCTGCGGAGAAGGCGGCTTCGGCGTGGGTAGCCGGCTCGCCCGGCGAGAGCTCGAGCGCGTCGAGCGCGGCCGGGTGGTTCGTGCGGAGACCCAGCAGCCGCGCAACGGCCTCGGTCCCGAAGCGGGAAGGAGGCGCGAGACCCGCCATCTTCGCTCCCTGTGTGAAGAGCTTGGCGCTGTCGGTGAGCCCGAGTGCGGCGACGAGGCGCGCATCGAGGGCCGCGATCGTGACCTTCGCCGAGCTCGTTGAGGACGGCGGCGCGGCCTGGGCATGCGTCAGCCCGGCGACCATGGTCTCCAGCTCTCCGCGGGTGAGGGGATCGTCGGGTCGCGCTGCCGCCGCCTTGGCCATTATTCCGGCGGCGACTACGGTCTTGAGCTCGGCCTGTGCCCACGAAGTCCTCGGCTTGGCGGCGGCTGTTGCCGACGACAGCGTGGAGAGCATGACGAGCGCGCAGACGTACGCAAGGCGGCGGCGGCGCATACCTGTCCTATCGGCGGCGAGCCGTATCTCTTTAATCTCACAAAGGTGGACGTTGAGATCACGCCGGAGCCCAGCGAGGACGAGCGCCGAGTCATCCTCCAGGCGCTCGAAGAGGAGCGTCGGAAGGTCGCGGCTCCTTCTCCCTGGCGCCGCGCCGGGCTAGGGCCGGGGCCTGACGATGAGGCCGATCAGGCCGTCGCGCCGCCGCGCCAGAGGCGCGGGGCAGCGCGGGCGTAGTCCAGCCCCGAGAGCCACGTCAGCACGACCGCGACGAGCAGCGCCCACCAGGCGACCTCGTCCCGCCAGGCGCCTGCCGCGGCAAAGCCCCCGACCCCCGCGGCGACCGCCTGCGCCCAGGTCTTCAGCTTGCCGAGATCGCGTGCGTGGAGGATCACGCCTCGTTCGAGCGCGGCCAGGCGCAGGGCGGTCACCAGGAACTCCCGGACGACGATCGCCGCGACCATCCAGCCGGGGGCTATTCGCTGGTCGACGAGCATGATCAGGACTGCGAGCACGAGGATCTTGTCCGCGGCCGGGTCGAGCAACGAGCCGAGCGGCGAGGAGTGGCCGCGACTGCGCGCGATGCGGCCGTCGAACCAGTCCGTAGCCATCGCGGCGGCAAAGAGCGCCGTCGCCCAGTAGTTGTGACCGTGGAAGTTCCACGCGTACAGCAAGATGACGAAGGGGACGGAGGCTGCGCGCGCGACCGTCAGACCGTCCGGGAGGCTCACGCTCGCAAGAATAGAGGGGCAGTGGCGGTTTTCACCAAAGTACTCGTCGCCAACCGAGGCGAGATCGCGATTCGCGTCTTCCGGACGCTGCGCGAGCTCGGGATCGGGACAGTCGCCGTCTATTCGGATGTCGACCGCAACTCTGCGCATGTGACCTACGCCGATGAGGCGCACCTGATCGGCGGTGGCCCTCCCGCCGAGAGCTACCTGAACCAGGAAAGGATCCTCGACGCCGCCCGGCGGGCGGACGCCGAGGCGATCCACCCCGGCTACGGGTTCCTCGCGGAGAACGCGGACTTCGCACGCGCGTGCGGCGAACGAGGGCTGGTGTGGATCGGGCCGCCGCCCGCGGCGATCGAGGCGATGGGATCCAAGATCGAGGCGCGTGAGCGGATGCGTGCGGCCGGTGTCCCGATCATCCCGGGGGTCACTCAACCCGTCGAATCCGCGGAGGAAGTTCGCAGGCTTGGCGACGAGCTCGGCTGGCCGATCGCGATCAAGGCGTCCGCGGGAGGAGGCGGAAAGGGGCTGAAGGTCGTCCGCGATCCGGCGGAGGTCGAGCGCGCGTTCGAGTCGGCGCAACGCGAGGGCGAGGCCTACTTCTCCGATCCGGCCGTGTATGTCGAGCGCTACCTCGAGGATCCGCGTCATGTCGAGGTGCAGGTGCTTGCCGATGCGCACGGGAACGTCATCCACCTGGGCGAGCGCGACTGCACGATCCAGCGCCGCCATCAGAAGCTCGTCGAGGAGACGCCTTCGCCCGCCGTCGACGGCGAGTTGCGCGAGCGGATCGGCGCGATCGCAGTCGACGCGGCGCGCGCGGTCGGATACCAGAGCGCGGGAACGATCGAAGGCCTGCTCTCGCGCCACGGCGAGTACTTCTTCCTGGAGATGAACACGCGCATCCAGGTCGAGCACACGGTGACGGAGATGGTGACCGGTCTCGATCTCGTGCGCGAGCAGGTGTTGATCGCGGCGGGGCAACCGCTTTCCGTGCGACAGGAGGACGTGCATCTGCACGGTCATTCGCTGGAATGCCGGATCAACGCAGAGGACGTCTCGAGCGGTTTCCTCCCGGCACCGGGAACGATCACGCGCTACCGCGAGCCGAGCGGGCCGGGGGTGCGCGTCGATTCCGGGGTCGTCGCCGGCAGCGAGATCTCTCCGCTCTATGACCCGATGATCGCGAAGCTGGTAGTGCACGGCGTCGACCGCGAGCACGCGCGGCGCCGGATGCTGCGCGCGCTCGACGAGTTCGTGGTCGACGGAGTGAAGACGTTGATCGGCTTTCACAAGGCGCTGCTGACGCACCCGTGCTTCATCGAGGGCGAGACGTGCCACGGCCTCGTCGAATCGGAGCTGCTGGCGGCGCGGGCGGGCGAGTTCGAGAACGGCCGGCCGGCCGGCCCCCCGGAGCTCGGGGCGGTTGCAGTGCGTGAGACAGTTCGCTCGGTCGAGGTGGATGGTCGTCGCTTCGAGGTGCGGGTGCTGCGCCCCGAGCCGGCTTTCGCCGAGCTGGGGAGGCGCCGTCGGGAACGGTCACGCGCAGGTGGGGCTGCCGGCGCCGGTGACGACGCTGTGGTGAGTCCCATGCAGGGCACGGTGCTCGCGGTCGAGGTCGCTGAGGGCGACGAGGTGGAAGCGGGCCAGGTGCTCTGCATCGTCGAGGCGATGAAGATGGAGAACGAGGTGCACGCGCACCGCGCCGGCATCGTCAGCGAGCTGTCTGTCGCCCCCGGCCAGCCGGTCACGACCGGCCAGGTGATTTGCCTCGTGAAGACCGAGTGAGATCTCGGCGCAGAATCGACGCAGACGCGTAGAGCTTTCGCCGGTATCGTCGATCGCAGAGGGTGGTGGGTGATAACCCCCACCCGGGCGGGGCCGCGCGCGCGCGCGCGTGTACTTAAAGATGGATGGCGATGAAAGATGGTGGCGACGCGG
>CATPAS010000226.1 GCA_955652075.1 uncultured Gaiellaceae bacterium
GACCTGCACAGTTTTTCCGAAACCAATCTGCTGGGCTTTCTTTCGGGCGCTCGCAAGCGGCTGTTCGCCCGGCGCCCCGGTCGATCACTGGACTTTCTCGCCAGCTTCGATCTCGCAGACCGGAAGTCCGGCCGAGCGGTGGCCGTGACCTTGTGGGCACGCGAGGAAGCGCGCGCGGCGAGCGCGGCCTTCGCGCGAGACGCCACCAAGAGTGTTGCTGAAGAAAGTGGTGACTAGGTTCTCTCGGTCCGCGACTACGAAGTCGGGCACTACATCTTCAGCGACGACTTCCGGACGAGTTAGCCGGCGCGACTCACGTAACCGACGCGGCATGGCGGCCGTTAGGGTTGCGCGGTGCGGGTCTACTTTGCCGGGCCGCTCTTCACCCCGTACGAGCGGTCCTTTATCGACCAGTGCGCGGTGCGTCTGCGCGCTGACGGGATCGAAGTGTTCGTCCCGCACGAGAATGCGCTCGCGGCGGGCGACACGTCGGCCGCCACCATCTTCGCGAAGGATTGGGAGGGCCTGACCGACGCCGACGCCGTGGTCGCCCTGCTCGACGGGCCGATGGTCGACGACGGCACGGCCTGTGAGGTCGGGATCTTCTACGCCCTGATGCAGACGGACCCGACGAAGAAGGGCATCGTCGGGTTGCTCACCGATCTTCGCAGCACGCTCGGGCACGAAGGCCGCGGCGTCAACCTGTTCGTCCTCGGCTGCATCCAGGCGGCCGGGAAAGTGTGCAACTCGATGGACGAGGTCGCGGCCGCGCTCGCCGACTGGCGTTAGCCGTCGCCGCTCCGACGATCCTTGCCTGACCGCCGCTCCTGACCCGAGCGGCGACTGTCGCCCTCCCGTCGGTCGCCCTCCGGCGGCGGATCGGCATCGCGTTCGCGGCGGTCTTTGCCGGAACGCCGCTCCGAGCCGGAGCGCCGGTCACCGCCTGAGCGCTTTTCTTCCGCCACGGAGGCTATTGAGCGACCCCGGCCGCACGCCGTCAAGCCTCGTCTTCCTCTTCGCCCAGCGCATCGGCGAGCAGAGCGCACGAGTAGGCCCGCCAGGCTGTATCTGGGTCGCGCAACCGCTCGAGCGCCTCGGGATCGGCGTCGAGGCGTTCGATCGCCGCTGCCAGCGCCGCGCGGCGTTCCGGCGAGTCGATGTCGCTGGCCAGTTCGCTTACGGCCGGATCGTCGAGCCCAGGGTCGCGGCTGAGAGGTCCGCCCGCCGCGAAGACGAACAGCGCGCGCCGGAGCGCGGCATTCCGCTCGGCGTCCTCGAGCGGCACTTCCTGTCCGGCGACGTAGGCGAGGACGACGAGGTCGACGTCGCTAGTCGTCCGGGCGCTCGCCTTCGCAGCAGCCGAGCTTGAGCCTGCACCGGGGACACTGCCACGTTGCATGACGCCACTCCATCTTCGCGTTGCAACGGAGGCACAGCTCGACGCCGACTTTCTCGTTCACGCACGGACTGTACGGCCTGCGGGGGACGTCAGACCGTGTATTCGTCCGCGATGGCGAGGACCTCATCGAGGATGCCGATGCCCTCGTCGATCTCCTCGCGCGTGATCGTCAGCGGTGGGGCGACGATGATCACGTTCCAGTGAGTCATCAGGTAGAGGCCGCGTTCGAGCGCCGCCCTGGCGACGCGTGCGACCGGTGCGAAGGCCTCGCCCGTGGCGTTGAAAGGCACGAGCGGCTCGCGTGTCTCGCGATTCTTGACGAGCTCGATGCCCCAGAAGCAGCCGAGCCCGCGAACATCTCCGATCGCCGGATGCTTCTGCTGCAGCTCGCTCAGCTTCTCGGCGAACACGCCGCCCATCTCGGCCGAGTTCTCCACGATGCCCTCTTCCTTGAAAGCCTCGATCGAGGCGACGCCCGAAGCGCAGGCCAGCGGATGGCCCGAGTAGGTGAGCCCGCCGGCGAAGTACTTGTCGCGCACCCAGTCCGCGATCGGCTTCCGGACAATCATCGCGCCGAGCGGGACGTAGCCCGAGTTGATTCCTTTCGCCACGGTGAGGATGTCCGGCACGACGTCCCAGTTGTCGACGCCGAACCACTTGCCGGTGCGGCCGAATCCGGCCATCACCTCGTCGGCGATCAGCAGGATGCCGTGGCGGTCGCAGACCTCCCGGATCGCCTGCAGGTAGCCGTCGGGCGGCACGATGATGCCGTTGGTCCCGACCACGGTCTCGAGGATCACGGCTGCAACGGTGTGCGCGCCCTCGTACTGGAGGATCTCCTCGAGGTGCGGTGCGCCGGTGCAGACCGGGCAGGGGTCGGGATGCCCCGCTGGACAGCGGTAGGTGTAGGGGTCGAGCATGCGGACGACGCCCGGGATCCCCGGCTCGGCCGGCCAGCGGCGCGGATCGCCGGTGAGCGTGATCGCGCCCGCCGTCGCCCCGTGGTAGGAGCGGTAGCGCGCGATGATCTTGTGTCGTCCCGTGTACCAGCGTGCGAGCTTGACCGCGTTCTCGTTCGCCTCGGCTCCGCCGTTCGTGAAGAAGGACATCTGGAGGTCGCCGGGGGTGACCTCGGCGAGCAACCGCCCGAGCGTGGAGCGCGCTTCTGTCGCCATCGGCGGGCCGATCGTGCAGAGCTTCTCGGCCTGCTCCTTGATCGCGGCCACGATCTTCGGATGCTGGTGGCCGATGGACACATTGACGAGCTGCGATGCGAAGTCGAGATACCGCTTGCCGTCGTAGTCCCAGAAGTAGCGCCCTTCGCCGCCGGCGACCGGAATCGGGTCGACCGCGTCCTGCACCGACCATGAGTGGAGGACGTACTGCTTGGCGTCGGCTACGACCTGACGGCCGAGCTCGGTGTTCGATTCGATCGTCGCCATCGGCCTCAGCTTACCGCGGAAAAGTCGACGGGATCTGCGCGGGCGGAGTTCCGATCACGATGGCGATCTCGCTCAGGTTCTCGAGCCTGATCTGGCGAGGATCGCCGGTATACGCCTTCCCGTCGACGTAGATCGAGATCGGCGCTGCCGGCTTGCAGTAGCC
>CATPAS010000227.1 GCA_955652075.1 uncultured Gaiellaceae bacterium
GCGCTGGTGATGCGCGAGCTCGAGGGTCGCTCGTACGCCGAGATCGCCGACATCCTCGAGGTCTCGACCAGCGCCGTGGAGACGCTGATCTTCCGCGCAAGGCGCGCCTTGCGCGAGCAACTCGAAGGTTCACTCACCTGCGGCGAGGCGGAGTTCGCGATCTCACGCCAGCTCGACGGCCGGCTTGCGCGGCGGGAGCGTGGACAGCTGCGGGCCCACCTACGCGAGTGTGCTGAATGCGCCGGCTTCGCCCGCCGTCAGCGCGCGCAACGCGGCGCCCTGAAGACGCTCGCGCTCGTGCCGCTGCCAGGTTCGCTCGCGTCGTTCTTCGGCGGCGGCGGAGCCGCGGTCGGGACCGGCCTCGCCGTCAAGGCCGCGGTCGCAGTCACTGCCGGCCTGGTGATCGGGGGCGCAAGCTACGAAGGCGTGCGCCACGCACCCTGGCAAGCGAAGAAGCCTGCTGCGACTGCGCCGCAAGGATCGGTCGCAGCTTCTGCTCGACCGATCGATCTCGTTCTTGCACAGCGCCGACCCTCGCGAACCTCACGTCCGGCGACCGCCCGAACGCACGGCAACGCAGCAAAGGTCGGCAATGCAGCAAGGGTCGGGAACGCCAAACAGAAGAAGGCCGTGAAGCTCAAGACGCACGGACATGGACGCCAGACGCGCTCTGCGGGCGTTGCCGGCGTCGCCACACACGTCAAAGTCGCGCATCAGCCGCGCCGAGCTCAGCCGACCCGCGGTGCCCCGGCCCACGCGAAGGTGAAGCACCAGCCGAAGCAGAACTCGAAGCAGAAGGCTCACCAGCAGTCGGGTCCGCCAACGGCGAATCCCCTGGCCGGCCACGGCAAGCAGAAGTAACCGAGCAGGTCGCCGCGGGAGGCCTCGCCGTGCTTGCGCGTCCCGATTGGGAGAGGCTGCTTGGTAGGCTCGCTTGGCGAAAGGAGACCCGATGGGGATCATCAATCGACGGAACGCAGTGCTCGGCTGGGGCGTCTGGAAGGTCGCGAAGAAGGCCGGGAAGCGTAAGGCGCGCGCGGCAGTCCCAGGAACTGGTGAGCACGCTGGATTGAACAAGGGAGCGATTGCCTCGATGCTCGCGGCAGCGGGCGGCGCGCTCTGGTTCTGGCGCAAGAAGTCGGACGAGACGACGCCAGGCTCGTAGTGCCGGACGTTCCCGCCGGCCTTATGCGGCCCGCGCTCGCGGGGATCATCCCGTACGAGCCGGGCAAGCCGGTCGAAGAGGTTCAGCGCGAGCTCGGGCTCGAACGGGTGGTCAAGCTCGCCTCCAACGAAGGGCCGTTCGGCCCGTTCCCGGAGGCGCTCGAAGCGTTGGGCCGCTCCGCCGGCCAGCTGAATCGCTACCCGGACGGCGGCGCCTACCGCCTCCGGGCCGCGCTTGCCGAACGCCATGGCGTTCGCTTCGAAGAGATCGCGATCGGCTCAGGAGCCGACGGTCTCATCGACGGGATCTCGCAAGCCGTGCTGAACGAGGGCGACCGGATCGTGTGCGGCTGGCCGTCGTTCCCGAGCTATGCGATCTACGCGCGCAAGCTGGGCGCGGAGCCCGTTCAGGTGCCGCTCCGCGACGACCGCTATGACCTCGATGCACTCTTGGACGCCATCACGGAGCGAACAAAGCTCGTATATGTGTGCCATCCCAACAATCCGACCGGCACGATGAACCCGCGCGCCGAGCTCGACGCGTACTTCGAACGAGTTCCGGACCACGTGCTGACCGTCCTCGATCAGGCCTACTTCGAATACGTCGACGACCCCGACTACGCGGACGGCATCGAGGAGTACTTCAAGGTCGGCCGGCCGGTGATCGTTTTGCGCACGTTCTCGAAGATCTACGGCCTCGCCGGAGCGAGGGTGGGTTACGGCGTCGGTCCGGCCGAGCTCGTGGTCGCGCTCGGTAAGACGCGGCGAGCATTCGACCTGACGACGCCGGCGCAGGAAGCCGCGCTCGCCAGCCTGAAATCGCCCGGTGAGCTCCAGCGCAGACGGCAAGCCAACGCCGAAGGCCGTGCGGAGCTCGAGCGGATCCTGACGGGAGCGGGTTACAAGGTGACCGGCCCTGCAGTAGGGAACTTCGTCTTCGTCGACTTGGGCGAAGACGCGCAGCCCTGGTTCGAGGCGTTGCTGCGCGAAGGTGTGATCGTGCGTCCCCTCGGTGGGTTCGGCGCCCCGCACGCGATTCGCGTGACCGTCGGGACAAAGGAGGATCATGCGTTCCTGGCCGAAGCGCTCACTCGGGTGAGGACGGCCGCAACGGCTTCCTGACAGACTTCGCCGGGGTGACCGGCTTTCGCCGACAGCTGAGCCTCATCGGCACCTCGCCCGGCTTTCGCCTGCTCTTCCTCGCCACGCTCGGGTCGAGTTTGGGAACGCTGCTGGCGACCGTCGCCCTCGTCGTCGACATCAAGGACCGCACCAATTCGGGCTCGTGGGTGAGCGCCTTGATGATCGTCGAGTTCCTGCCCGCTGTGGCTGTCGGGCTCTTCCTCGGCCCGGTCCTCGACCGGATTTCGCGCCGCGGCGTGATGATCGTCTCGGATCTCGTCCGCGCCGCGGTCTTCTGCACGCTGCCGTTCGCGAACACGGCCGGACAGATTGTGGCTCTTGCCGGAGTCGCAGGCCTGGCGACGGGGTTCTTCCGCCCGGCGGTCTACGCCGGCCTGCCGAACCTCGTCGACGAGCAAGAGCTCGCACGCGCGAACTCGCTCATCCAGACGAGTGAGAACGTCAGCTGGACCGTGGCGCCCATCATCGGCGGCGCGCTCGTCGCTGCATCCGGTCCGCATCTCGCCTATTGGCTCAACGGCGCATCGTTTCTCGTTTCTGCGTTGCTCCTCCTGCGCCTCCCAGCGGACAAGCTGCAGGGTGCGCTCGCGGTGAGCCGCGGTCATCTACGCGATCTCAAGGAGGGGTTCGCGCGCGTCATCCGCACACGTTCCCTGCTGACTGTGCTCGTCGTCTGGACGATCGCCCTCGGCGCCGTCGCTTCGTCGCAGACGGCGCAGGTGTTCCTCGCAAAGGACGCATTCCATGCCGGCGATTTCGGCTACGGGCTGATCTTCGGGTGCATCGGCCTCGGGCTCGCCATCGGGAGCTTCGGTGCCGGTACCTGGGTGGAGCGGCGCTCGGTCGGGACCATCTATGCGGCGAGCATTCTCCTGCAGGCAGTCGGAGTTGCAGCTGCGGCAGTCGCGCCCAACGTGTGGGTCTCGCTGCCCTGCTTCGTGCTCGCAGGCATCGGGAACGGCATTGCCGTGGTCTGCAACTCACTGCTCGTGCAGCGCGGCGCGCCCGACGCGATTCGCGGACGCGTCTTCACCGTGATCATGAGCGTCAACTACGCCGTCTACGGGCTCGGGTTCGTCATCGCGGGTCCGCTCACCGACAGAGTCGGTCCGCGCTGGGTGTTCGGCGGCGTCGGCATCGTGCTTGCTTTCGCGTCTGTTGTCGCCTATGCGCTGGCCAGCGGGGCGGAGCAGGAAGTCGAGCGACGCGTCGAGGCCGAGGCCGCGTAGCCAATGCATGGGCGGCGCGACTGGACGCGGGAGTCGCTCGCGGAAGGCGTCCGCACGGGCGACAAGCGCGCACTAGCCCGGGCGATCTCGCTCGTCGAGAACGGCGACCCGCTCGCGTACGACCTCGTTCGCGACATCTATCCCGAGACGGGGCGCGCGTACGCGGTCGGCATCACCGGCCCACCCGGTGTCGGCAAGTCGAGCCTCATCTCGACATTGATCGGGCACGTCCGCGGGCAGGAGCGCACGGTCGGCGTGATCTCGGTCGATCCGTCGAGCCCGTTCACGCAAGGAGCCCTGCTCGGCGACCGGATCCGGCTCTCCGACCATTTCCTGGATCCGGGCGTGTTCATCCGCTCGATGGGGACGCGCGGCCATCTCGGGGGACTGGCGGAGACGACGCTGCAGGCGCTGCTCGTTCTCGACGCTGCGGGGAAGGAGATCGTCTTCCTCGAGACGGTCGGCACGGGTCAGAGCGAGGTCGAGGTGATCGGGATCGCCGACACGGTCGTGCTCGTGCTGATGCCCGGATCGGGAGACTCCGTCCAGGCGCTGAAGGCGGGCATTATGGAGATTCCCGACGTGATCGCGATCAACAAGATGGATCATCCTGCCGCGAAGACGATGCTCAACGAGGTGCGGTCGATCCTGTCGCTCGACAAGGAGCGGTCCTGGAAGCCGCCGATCGTGCTCACTGAGGCGACCAGCGGCCAGAACGTCCCGGAGCTGTGGGAGAAGATCAAGTAGCATCGGGCGCATCTCGAGTCGGAGGGACAACTCGAGGAGCGGAGGCGCAAGAATCTCGCCGGTGAGGTGTTCGCCATCGCATCCGGTCGCGCCAAGGCTCATCTCGAGCGGACAGTGGCGGATGATCCGGAGCTGCGGCGCCTGCTCGACGAGGTGCAGCGAAGGGAGCTCGACCCGCTGACGGCCGTGAAGGAGATCATGGAGAGGGTGTTCAAGCTTGGCGATACAACGGATCGCACCAACTCTCGCTGACATCCAGGAGGCGCGGCAGCGTCTCCAGGGAATCGCGGAACAGACGCCTATCTACCTGTCGGAGACGTTCTCTCGCCGCTCCGGGCGCGAGGTACGCCTGAAGGCGGAGAACCTCCAGCGGACCGGCGCGTTCAAGATCCGCGGGGCGGTCAACAAGCTCAGCACGCTGTCGCTCGAAGAGCGCGCAGCCGGCGTCGTCGCGGCCAGCGCGGGCAATCACGGTCAGGCCGTCGCGTGGGCGGCACGCGAGCTCGGCGTCCGGGCGCGTATCTTCGTCCCGGACACGGCGCCGATGGCGAAGGTCGAGGCCTGCCGCAACTACGGAGCCGAGACGGAGATGACCGGCTCGTTCTTCGAGGACGCAATGGTGGCCGCGCTCGCCTACGTCGAGGAGACCGGCGGGACGTTCATTCATCCGTACGAGGACCGGGTCGTCGTTGCGGGCCAAGGGACGATTGGCCTCGAGCTGCTCGAACAGGCGCCCGAGGTCGGCACTGTGCTGATCCCGATCGGGGGCGGCGGACTTGCGCTCGGTATCGCAACCGTACTGCGCGCCCTTCGGCCAGAGGTGCGAATCGTCGGAGTGCAAGCCGGGGTGGACGGCTACACGATCGCCGACGGGATTGCGGTGAAGGTGCCGAGCGAGTTGACGATGCCGCTCCTCGAGGACTTGCTGGACGACATTGTCTCGGTCACGGACGAGGAGATCAGCGAGGCGATCGTGTTGCTGCTCGAGCGCGCAAAGCTCGTGGTCGAAGGGGCGGGCGCTGTCGGCGTTGCAGCGCTCGTCGCCGGCAGGGCCGGCGGCTCGGGGATGGCGATCCCGATCCTCTCCGGTGGAAACATCGACCCGACGATGCTCATCTCCGTCATGCGCCACGGGCTGACCGTGGCGGGGCGCTACCTCGTCGTGCGCACGCGGCTCCCCGACAGACCGGGTGAGCTGATCAAGTTGTTGTCGCTCGTCGCCGAGGAGCGCGGCAACGTCGTCGCGGTCGAGCATCGTCGCGAAGGGGTGGACATATCGGTGAGCGAGACGGAGGTCGAGCTGACGCTCGTCACGCGTGACGAGGAACACTGCCAGGAGCTCCTGGCGGCGATGGAAGCGCGCGGTTACGTAGTCCGACGACTCAACTGACGATGGACGGCCGGCGCGAGCGCAAGGTCGTGA
>CATPAS010000228.1 GCA_955652075.1 uncultured Gaiellaceae bacterium
CGGGCGTTTGCCACCGAGCAGGCGCGGATGTCGAGCGTCTACCTCGCCGGACCGCCGCTCGGAGGCGCGCTCTTCGGGCTCGCGCGATCGGTGCCGTTTCTGGTCGACGCGATCTCCTATGCGTTCTCGACCGGGACGTTGCTCGCGATGCGGACGCCGTTCCAGGAGGACCGGGATGAGCGAGAAACAGCCGGCCTCTGGCCGCAGATCAAGGAAGGGCTTGCCTGGCTCTGGGGACATGCATTTCTGCGCACGTGCGCCCTGCTCTTCGTCGGTGGGAACTTCCTCTTCGGTGCGCTGGAGCTGCTGCTGATCGTCGCGGCGAAGCGGCAGGGCTACTCGTCCGCGGTGATCGGTGGGCTCGTGGCCGCGACCGGTGCGTTTTCTCTGCTCGGTTCCATCGCCGCGCCGCGCTTCTTGCGCCTCCTTCCGATGCGCGCCGTGCTCGTCCTGTCGGCGTGGCTGGCCCTGGGGCTCGTCGCATTCGTGATCGAGCCCAACGTCTTCGTGCTCGTCGCCGGAACAGCTCCTTTGATCTTCTTCAACCCGACCGTGAACGCCATGGTGATCGGCTACCGCGTGGCGATCGTGCCCGACCGGCTGCAGGGACGAGTGAACAGCGTCGCCAGGTCGCTCGCCCTGCTCGCCTTCCCGCTGGGACCGGTCGTCGCGGGGCTCCTGCTTGCGTCCTACTCGGTCCGGACAACCGCCGCCTTCGTGCTAGCCGGCTTCGTCATCCTCGCGATCGTCACCACGGCGAATCGCGCGATCCGCGGAGCACCGAGCTTCGACGAAGTAACCGCCGCCGCTAATTGAACTGCGCCTGCGCGCTCTCGAGCCCTTCGGCATCGAGCTTCTCGACCGCATCGGCAGCCCGTGCGACGATCGTGTCCGCGTCTTCCTCCGCCGTGAAATTCGAGAGCACGTAGTCCGCACCCTTGCGCGGATCGCCCCGGCCCGGCCGCCCGACGCCGACGCGCAGGCGAAGGAAGTCCGGGGTCTTCAGATGGGCCGCGATCGACCGGAGGCCGTTGTGGCCTGCCAGGCCACCGCCCCTCCGGGCCTGCAAGCGTCCAGGCTCGAGATCCATCTCGTCGTGCACGACGAGGATCGCGTCGGGCTCGAGCTTGAAGAAGCGCGCGGCGGCACCGACGGACCGGCCCGACTCGTTCATGAACGTCTCGGGTTTCAGCAGTCCGACGCGGTGGCCGTCCAGGCGGAGCTCCGCGAGTTGGCCCGCGAACTTCCCCTTCCACGACGCGCCGTTCCTGCGCGCAAGCTCCTCGACGACCATCCAGCCCACGTTGTGGCGATTGCCGGCGTACTCGCGCCCGGGATTCCCGAGGCCGACGACGAGCAAGTCGAGCGAC
Organism: uncultured Gaiellaceae bacterium; assembly: GCA_955652075.1. GTDB lineage: Bacteria > Actinomycetota > Thermoleophilia > Gaiellales > Gaiellaceae > 3-1-20CM-4-69-9. The sequence continues at coordinate 1,371 of CATPAS010000228.1, forward strand.
GAGGCCCGGTCGCCCCGACGCCACGGGAGGCGCATTGGCTAACTCTCGGAAGTGCCGGAGTCGCCCTGCTGGCCCGAGCCTGCGTCCGCGGCGTCGCCCTCGGCGGCGCCTTCCGCCGCCTCGCCCTCCGGCACCTCGCCCTCGGGCAGCTCCTCGCCCTCCGCGAGCTCCTCGGGCTCCGGCTCCACTTCGCGGGCCGGGAGGCCGACGCTCGCGAGAACGGTCTCCTCCGGGTTGTCCAGGTAGGTGACGCCCTCGACCGGCGCCAGGTCGGCGAGGCGGAGCGTGTCCCCGATCGCCATGCCGCTGACGTCGAGGTCGATGTGCTCGGGAATCTCCATCGGCAGGGCTTCGACGTTGATCTCGCGCTGCACCTGCGAGAGCACGCCGCCTTCCTTCACCCCGGCCGGCTCCCCGATCAGCTGGACGGTGACGCTCGCCTGGATCGGCTGGTCGAGCCTCACTTCCTGGAGATCGATGTGCGAGATGTGGCCGCGGATCGGATCCTGCTGGTAGTCCTTGAGGATCGATGCGTGCGTCGTTGCCTGGCCTTCGAGCACGACGTCGAGGATCGCGTGAAGGCCGCCGGCGCCCGTGAGCACGCGCCGAAGATCGCGCTCAGGAACGCAGATGGCGTAGGAGCTCTTCCCCTTGCCGTAGAGCACACCGGGGATGATCCCCTGCTTCCGCAGGCGCCGAGCATCGGCGGAGCCGCGCGACTCGCGCTCCTTGACCGTCAACTTGATTCGCTCGCCCGCCATTTTCGGCGGCGAATGGTAGCTACTTCTTCACGTGGAGGTTGATCCCGAGCAGGATCAGCGGCCAGAGGAAGACCGCGAAGATCGCGGAGAGCACGCCCCGCCAACCGTGGATGTTGTCGAAGTAGTGGTGGCGGGCGGCTATGGCTACCCCGACGCCCAAGTACACCACCCCTAGGAGACTAATCCGGGGTCGTCCCATGGCGGAGTCCTAACCCGGCCGCGGGGTTCGAAAACGCGCTTTAGAAGAGCGCATTCATATCCCCGAAGATCGCGGAGACGGAGTCGTCGGCGAAGACGTTGTGGATCGTCTCCGCGAGGATGTCTGCCACGGTCAGAACCGTCACTCGCTCGGGCTTCGTCAACGGGTCGATCGGGACCGTGTCCGTGACGATGACGCTGTCGAGGGAGCTCTCATCGATGCGCTCGATCGCCGGCGGCGAGAAGATGCCGTGCGTCGCGCACGCGTACACCTTCTTGGCCCCCCGCTCCTTCAGGAAGTCCGCGCCCGCCACGAGCGTCCCGGCGGTGTCGACCATGTCGTCGGTCATCACCGCGCACTTCCCGTCGATGTCGCCGATGACGTTCGTCACCTTCGCGACGTTGTGTGCCGGCCGGTCCTTTTGCAGCACGGCCAGGTCGCCGCCGATCATCTCCGCGAATTTGCTCGCCAGCCGCGTGCGGCCCGTGTCGGGCGCGACGGCGACGAGCTCTTCCGGCAGGCCGAGATCGCGGAAGTACTGAGCCAGCATCGGCAGCGCCGTCATGTGATCGACGGGCACTTCGAAGAAGCCCTGAACCTGGCCGGCGTGCAGGTCCATGGTCAGGACGCGGTCGGCGCCCGCCGATTGGATCATCTCGGCCACGAGCTTTGCCGTGATCGGCTCGCGCGGCCGCGACTTCTTGTCCTGGCGGGAGTACGGATAGAGCGGCACGACGGCCGTGATGCGTTTCGCCGAGGCGAGCTTGGCGGCGTCGATCATGATCAGCAGCTCCATCAGGTGCTGGTCGACCGGCGGCGAGCTCGTCTGGACGATGAAGAGGTCGGCGCCCCGGATCGACTCCTCGTACCGGCAGTACGTCTCGCCGCTGGCGAAGGTGCGCAGCGACACGTCGCCCACCTGGATGCCGAGCTTCTCCGCGATCCGCTGCGCCAACTCGGGATGCGAACGGCCCGAGAAGAGCATGAGCCGTTTGGACGGCCCGCGCTCGATCCAGTGCTCCGGCTTCAGCTCGGGCTTGGTCTCGGCGACCTCGAGCCCGGGCAAACGAGTCAGCTCAGTCGTTGCGCTTTCCACGGAGATAGCCCTCTTTCGTGATCTGCTTCGGCGGGAAACCAGCGAGCGATTCGGGAGGGACATCTTCTGTGATGTACGAACCGCCTGCAATCCAAGCATCGTCCCCGACCTCCACCGGCGCCTCGAACCCATTGTGAATGCCGGTGTGGACGTTTCGCCCGATCTTCGTCCTTCCCTTGGGCCGGTCGGGCTGGTGGGGGAAGTTGGCGGTGATGTTGCCGGCGGCGATATTGGAATCGTCCCCGACCTCGGCATCGCCGATATAGGAGAGGTGCGGCACTTTCGTCCGGGCACCGATCACCGAGTTCTTGATCTCGACGAACGTCCCTGCCTTCGCGCCGGCCCCCAACCTCGTGCCGGGGCGGAGGTAACAGAAGGGGCCCACCTTGGCACCGGGGCCGATCTCGGCATCGTCGGCGACCACGTGCGGGCCCACCTCGGCGCCGGCCGCCACCCGGGTGCGGCCACGCAGCACCGTGAACGGATGGATCGTCGAGTCGGGCTCGAGCTCGACGTCGGGATCGATCCAGGTCGTCTGCGGATCCACGATCGTGACGCCTGCCAGCATGTGCTCTCTATTCACGCGCGCGCGTAGGTAAGCAGCTGCGTCCGCCAGCTCCACGCGTGTGTTCACTCCTTCCACTTCATCGGCATCTGGAGCCTTGAACACGACAACCTCCTCTCCTCCTTCGACCAGCAGCCGCACCGCGTCGGTGAGATAGAGCTCGCCCTGCGCATTCGCCGGCTCGATCCTCTCGAGCACAGGCCAGAGCTTGTCGGCCGCGAAGACGTAGATCGACGAATTGACCTCCCCGATCGTCCGCTGGACGGCGTCGGCATCGGCATCCTCCACGATTGCCTTCAGGCGACCGTCATCTTCGCGGACGATGCGCCCGTACGCACGCGCATCGGGCGGCTCGAACGAGAGCACCGTCGCGCTTGCACCGGCGGAACGATGCTCGGCCACGAGTTGCTCGAGCAAGTCCGAGCTGATCCGCGGGTGGTCGCCCGAGACGACGAGCAGCGTTTTCGCGTTGCCGACACTCTCGCGAGCGGCGCGGAGCGAGTCGCCGGTGCCGAGCGGCTTTTGCTGGACCGCCACCTTCACTCCCTCGAGCGCATTCGCAGCTTCCGGCGAGAGGACGACGACGAGCGGATCCACGCCGAGCGGACGCACCGCCCCCACGACCCAGTCGACGAGACGCCTTCCCAGCAACGGGTGCAGGTGCTTCGGCGTCGCGGACTTCATCCGCGTGCCGAGGCCGGCCGCCATGACCACTGCTGCGAGATCGCTGCGTGCCATCAGAGCTGGGGCGCCAGGATTCGAACCTGGGATCGCGGGACCAAAACCCGCTGCCTTACCACTTGGCTACGCCCCACAGTTAAGGAGCTAGTGCTAGGTACGCCTGTAGTCCGAGAAGAGA
>CATPAS010000229.1 GCA_955652075.1 uncultured Gaiellaceae bacterium
GTCGCCCGCCCGGGGAGGCTCTTACCGCGACCACGGCCTTGGGTCAGCTGCTCCGGTTCCGCGTCATGCGTGCAACGGAGAACATCGGTCACCAGAGAATCGGTTCGATCTGCGTCCAAGGCTTGTACAGCACCCCCCGACATCGTCACGTCTCGGGGGCCCTCGTTCTGCTCGACAACGGCGAGAAGCTCTACGACTTCGGATACGGCGTGCATGAGGTCGGACGGCGAGGCCGTGTCGGTCCAGTAGATGAGGCGCGCTTCTTGCTCGCCGGATGTCCGCGTTTCGTCGGCGGGCGGGTTGCCGCCCGGCTGATGGGCGGCCGCTGGATCGACACTGATCCCAGTCGCGCCGACGGTGCCTCGGTCTTGAGGCTGACCTTTGGAGAGCGTGCGAAGCCGATCGACCTCTACGTCGGGAAGCGCACTTTCCTTCCCGTCGCGCTCAGGATCTCCGGTGACCAGGCGTTCGGTTGGAGCGATCTCATGCCAGGGGGCGGGCGCGCTGCGGTCGTCCGTGTCTTTCGCGCCTTCCATCTCAACGTGTCAAGAGGGACGCCCAATGCTTGAACCGGCGGCAGTTGCGTCGGTCGTTGGTCGGCAATCGGCGACTGTGTGGCTGTTGGAGCGCCGCCAAATCCTCGGCTGGTGGGCGGGCTCTCGTGTCCTCGTCACGGTAGCAGCGCTGTCATTGCATGGCCTGCGCGCGTCGCATGGCTACTTCGGGTCTCATATCTTCCAGCACGCGCTTGGACCACTCGAGGCGTGGGACGGCGTCTGGTATCAGCGTATCGCCGAACACGGCTACCTGCTACTGCCTGGCCAACAAAGCGACCCCGCGTTCTTTCCGCTTTATCCATTGCTGTTGAAATCCGCCGACGCCCTGGGGATCTCGATCGGAGCGGCCGGCGTGATCCTCTCGAACATCTTCTTCCTCGCCGCACTGCTCGCGTTCGACTCGCTGGGTAACGAGCTGTTCTCGTCGCAACTCGCGCGACGCGCGACGCTCTTGCTCGCCGTCTTCCCGACGTCCTACGTGTGCTCGATGGTGTATCCGGAAAGCCTCGTGCTGCTCGCTTTCGCCCTCGCCGGGCTCTTCGCCGTGCGCGGGCGCTGGCTCGCGTGCGGAGGCGCCGCGGCTGTTGCCGCGCTTGCACGGCCGGAAGGGCTGCTGCTGGCGTTCCCGATTGCCGCCTGTGTCTTCGCGCGACGCCGAGAGCTGTCGCCGACCGAGCGTGGGCGAGGACTCGCCGCAGTCCTCGCCGCGCCCGCTGCTGCGATCTCGTTCCCGCTTTATCTCGGTTGGGCGCTGCACGCTCCGCTGGCGTGGACGAGCGCGCAGCACGCGTGGGGCCGCTCGTTTCGGCTCGACGGGCTCTTCATTGCCGTCCGCAACGCCTGGGCCGACATCGGCCGTCAAGGCTGGACGTCACGAGACGTAGTCTTTTGCCTGTTGACGCTGGCGTTGCTCGGAGCGGCATGGCGCGCAGGAGCGCCACGAGGGTGGATTGCGCTCGGCGTTCTCATCGTGCTGCTCCCGGTCGGCAGCACCTCGTTCGCCTCCGATGCCCGATTCGCCTTCCTCGCGCTGCCTGCCTACTGGGGCCTCGCGTCGATCTGTCGTGAGCGGCGGCGATTCGTAGCGGCCGCCGCGCTCTGCGCCGCGCTACTCGTTGGTGCGACAGTCACCTTGCCGTTCGTGTTCCCATAGGACGCGTGCGCGTGTGCGCACGTCCGCGAACCCGATTCCTCTCCTGTTTCGCCCTCTACAGACAAGGCTCCTGGTACGCAGGTGGCAGCAACGAGTGGAACTCCGCGCCGGCCCGGTGCATGAAGCCCGGCCATTGGCCCTGCAAACCAAACATCCGCGCGACCGTCGTGTCGTGTGAGGTTGCGAAACACTCCGCGTCGCGTTCGAGCTTCTCGGTGTAGCCGTAGACGATGTGTCCGAGCTCGTGCGTGATCGCGTGGATCGACATGCCGATCAGGGCGGAGTTCGGTGTCCCGGGCCAGAGCTCGTACGGTACGTCGACAATTTTCGGATAGACGAGCGCGGTCAGCAGCGATGCACAGACCAACCGCGAAAGCGTGATCGTTGGTGTCGTGCCGAACGGCCAACCGAGCGGGTACGCGTAGCCCCAAATGTGCGACGGAGCCCACGTTGCCTTCAAGGTCGGCCCCGCGAGCCATGCCGAGTTCGTGTCTCCGCCTTCCTCGTCCGAAGCAGTTGCGCAACGAACGTCGACGCTCTTGCCTGTCAACTCGAGCGCGATCGCGTCGAAGGCGGCCCAGTGCGACGAACCAGCCGTCTTCCCTGCCGGCGCGACGATCAACGACGCGACCATGGCAGCGATCGCGAACAGGCCGAGGATCAATGTCCTGGCCTTCATAAGGTCACTACTCCGTTCTGCGCCTCGGCGTCTCCGATCGAGACGATCTTGGCGTACTGTCAATCGCTCTACTCGCGGCCAAGGATCACCGCATGCCTGTCGACTTCGTCGCGGGTGGCGAAGCCGCCATGAAGCTCGACGTTGCCGTCGATGCTCGGGCCCGCCTTCACACCATACGGGCAATCTGCGGCCGCCGTTGAAAAGGATGGAGCCCCGGCGAAGGCTGTTCCTGACTTCTCACGCAATCAGGCGGTTGACGGAGCTTTACCCTCGGCCTTTTCTCCTTTTACGCAGGCCCGCTTCTGGTAGTTTGCGCCGGTCTTGAGGCGCTTCGTGTTCGTTCTGTTCGCTGCCGGGGTCGTTGCCGTCGTCCTTACCGCCACCGCCGCAGCGCTTCGCTTCAACGACGACGCGTACAACTGGCCGGACGGCGAGGTCGGTACGCCGTATTTCAAGGAGTTGACCGCCAGCGCAGGCTGCCCGCCTTACAAATTCAGCGTCTTGTCGGGGACGTTGCCCGACGGCCTCTCGCTTGCATCCGACGGCAAGGTCACCGGCACGCCCCAGCGGCTCGGTAAGTGGACCTTCTGGCTCGAGCTTCGCGGTGCCGGCTGTCCGACCGACAAAACGGCCCAGCGCGAGTTCTCGGCGTCCGTGACCCGCATCAAAGTGACTGTGCAAACCAACCTGCTTCCGGACGCCGTCAAAGGCGCGCCGTATCCGACGCAGAACCTGCAAGTGATCGGGGGAACTGGCACCGGCTACACGTGGTCGCTTGCGAACGGCGCACTGCCGGCAGGCCTGACCCTGACCCCAAGCGGCACGATCAGCCGAACGCCTACCGCAAACGGCGTCTCGATCTTCACGGTGCTGGCGACCGATAGCGCCGGCAGGTCAGACACGAAGCAGCTGTCGATCGCCGTTGTCGACGCCCTGAGCGCGGCAGCTTCGGCGAGCGTCGGAGAGGTTGGCGTCCCGTTCAGCGCCGAGGTCAAGCTCTCGGGTGGGACTCCCGGCTACACGATGACTGCGGCGGGCCTCCCGCCGGGGTTGTCCTTCGACGCCGCCAGCGGCTCCATCAGCGGAACCCCTGAAGCAGTCGGGTCGTTCGGTTTGCAGGTGGCGATCACCGATTCGCGAGGGCTGCGGGCGACGAGTACGGTGACGCTCAAGGTTGTCGGGCACCTTGCCATCGCGACCAGGAGTCTGCGTGCTGGGAGCGTGGGCACTGCCTATGGAGTCCGCGTGCGGCTGTCAGGCGGCGCGCGTCCCTTCAGGTGGACGGCTCGCGGTCTTCCGCGTGGCCTTCGGCTCAGCACAGGCGGGATGCTGACCGGTTCCCCGGCAGTCGCCGGAACGTATCGGCTTCAGATTCGAGTGCGTGATGCCCTCGGCGCGACGTCGAGCCGGACGCTGGCGCTCGCCGTCCGCTAGGAAGTCCATTCGCCTCGAGTGACGGGCCGCAGTAACATCGGGGGCTCGATGCTGCGCCGGGGATTGGGGGTTGCGGCTGTCCTGCTCGTCTTCGCCGCGCCTGCGCGGGCGGGGACGCTGGGGCTCGCCGAGGTGCGCTCTGCAGACGGGACGTTGATCGGCAAGGCCGGCGCGGGCGCCTATTCGTATCCGGCGGACGGCTCGATCCTCAGGATCGGCTGGTCTCGGGCGACGGCGGCGCGCGTCGAGCTGCGCAACGTGTCGATGTTCAACGGCCGCGTGACCGTTCGCCGGCTCGTGGTGCCGTCGCGCGGGCTCGACGGCGCCAGGATCGAGGGTCTCGTCGTGGATGGGACGGGTTATGTCGTCGGCCCGAACGCCATCATCCCGCTGGCCGGCGGCAGTTACATCGTGGCGCTGCAGGAGGCGGTCTCGCCCGGCCGGTCGGGTTCCGGGCTCGTTGCCCTGCGCGCGTTCGTCTCGGACCCCTCCCTCGGCTTGGCGCCCGGAACCCAGCTGCTCGTCGGGCTCGCCCGCGCCGCGCACCCGGATTCCTCGACGAGTCGCGCCGCCGCGGTGCTCGGGCTTCCTCAGCTTCCTGCCGCACAGGCGTCGATGGCCGGCGTACCGACGTTCCTCGAGCCTGCGATCCTGCCGCCGACCAACACGCTGGGCGGTCAGGCGGTCGCGCTTGCGTATCGCTACCTCGGCGTCCCGTACGTCTGGGGCGGCGAGTCCCCGTCCGGTTTCGATTGCTCCGGCCTGACGATGTACGTCTACGGGCAGCTCGGGATCAAGCTCGGCCACTACACCGGCTTCCAGTACTACGCGGGACTGCGCGTCCCGCGCGACCAGCTGCAGCCGGGTGACCTCCTCTTCTTCCACGCCAACTCCGCCGGCGTGCCGCAGCACGAGGGAATGTACGTCGGGAACGGATCCTTCATCCACGCACCGCAGACGGGCGATGTCGTGAAGATCTCGAGCCTCTTCGAGACCCAGTACGCGCTTGCCTACGTCGGCGCGGTCCGGCCCTATGCCGCGGGCGCCTCGCCGTCGTCGCTCTCGACCTGGACCTCGGTGTCCGGGTAGAGCACGCGCCAGACGCGGAGATAGATCTCGAGCTCCTCGCGCGGAGCGAGGCCGGCGGGCAGGTCGACTTCGACCTGGTCGGGTCCGGCCACGATCGCCGTCTGGCCAAGACTCCGCAGGAAGTTCGCCAGACGGTCCGTGTAGCCCGGGTCGTTGAGGCGAAGCTGCATGGGCCGCCATACCGAGCGTCCCACCGTGACCATCCCGTGAGGATCACCCGACGGAGGGACACCTCGTCCCTCGGTCGGGTGAACTTCTAGGAAAGCGAGTCGAGCACTTTCGACGCGTGGCCGGCCGGCTTGATGCCCATCATCGCGCGGGCGACGTTTCCCTCCGGATCGATGACGAAGGTCGAACGGTTGATCCCCATGTACTTCTTGCCGGCGAAATTCTTCTCGCCCCAGACGCCGTACTTCTCAGCGACCTCGTGGTCGGGGTCGGCCAGGAGGGTGAACGGAAGCTCGTACTTCGCCTTGAACTTCGCGTGGGAGGCGACGTCGTCCGGACTGACGCCGAGTACCTCCGCATTGCGCTCGCGGAAAGCGTCGTAAGCGTCGCGGAACTCGCGGGCCTCGGTCGTGCAACCGGGCGTGTCGTCCTTCGGGTAGAAGTACAGAACGACCGCTCGGCCACGGAGGTCCGAGAGCTTGACTGTCTCGCCCGTCTCGCTCTGGAGCTCGAAGTCGGGTGCGGGCTTGCCTTCCTCGATCACGACAGATCCTCTCTGTAGGGTGCGCTCGCGATGCTAACGGTGCATCACGCGCTGGCATTCCTCGTAATCGGTGTCTGTCTGCTCGCCGCCGTGGTCGCTCTCGTGGCGTATCGCAGGCGGGGTGGCGGGGGCGCCCTGGTGTCTCACGCCCTCGCGCTGGCCCAGACGCTCATCGTGGCGCAGGTCGCCGTCGGGCTTTTGCTGCTGGCCGACCATCGCCACGCCGATAAACGGGTGCATTACATGTATGGAAGCCTCGCGGTGCTCGCAGTGGCCTGGCCCTGGATCTACGCGCCGCCGGAGCCAAGGCGCCGGCTGGCGTGGTTCGCCGGGGCTACGCTGTTGGCAGCCGTGCTTGCACTTCGCGCCTACCTGACCGCCTAGGACCGTGCGCAAGTTCCTCGCAGACCGGCCGACGCTAAGGGGATTCCTGATCATCGCGCTGATCGCGCTCGTCGTCGTCGCGCTGAACCAGTACACCGCCCTGTTCGCCATCGCGATGCTGCTGCGGATCGCGTTCTTTCTCGCGGTTGCTTTCTTCATCTACGTCATGTGGCGCGAGCGGCGCGGCGAGATCGAGAGCTGGTCGACCCGCGAGCGCAGCGTCTTCTACGGTTCGGCCCTCTTGATCGTGACGGCTCTCGGCCTCTATTTCTGGCACGGGCTCCCCGGGTACGAGCAACTCGGCTTTCTGGGCGTCATAGCCGGCGCCGGCTACGCGATGTTCCGCGTCTGGCGCGGGCGGCACTCCTACTCGTAGACCGATTCGCATCCCGTGAATCTCAAGCGCCTCTTTCGGCCGCTACCGCATCTCGATCGAGATCCGGCCCAGAACCTGCTGCTCGTCGGGATCGGCGCCGGACTGGCGCTCGGCGCCGCCGTGGGCGTTTCCTGGGCTGCCGGATTCGAAAGCGTCCTGCATCAGCTGCGGCATTTCGACCCGATGTGGCTGCCGGTCGCGTTCGGCATGGAGCTCGCGGCGTACTTCGGCTACGTCGTCGCCTATCGAGAGGTGGCGCGGGTGGAGGGCGGACCTCGACTGGGGCTAGGACGAGCGGGGGCGATGGTCGCCGCCGGCTTCGGTGCGTTCGTCATTCGCGGGGGCTTCGTGGTCGACAAGCAAGCACTCGAGTCGGCCGGTTTGAATCCGCTCCAGGCGCGGGCGCGAGTCCTCGGCCTCGGGGCGCTCGAGTACTCGATTCTGGCGCCGGCCGCCGCGTTGGCCGCCGTGATCCTGCTCGCGCGAGGGTCCACGCACCCCAGCCTCGGGTTCACGCTTCCGTGGGCGATCGCCGTTCCGCTCGGCTTTGCCGCCGCCTTCGCCGCCCTGACGCTTCGTCACCGCGTAGGCGCGGAAGGCCGCTGGCGCGCCGCCCTACGTCAAGCGCTCGACGCGGTCCAGATGCTGAAGAAGCTCTCTGCGCAGGGAGCGGAATATGGCGGCGCCTTCGTCGGCACGACGCTCTACTGGGTGGGCGACGTCGGCTGTCTGTGGGCGAGCCTACGCGCGTTCCACGAGTCGCCCGATCTTGCGGCGCTCGTGATCGGGTACGCCACGGGATACGCGCTGACGCGGCGTACGCTTCCGCTCGGCGGCGCCGGTGCGGTGGAGGCGCTCGTCTCGTTCGCGCTGGCCTGGACCGGCATTCCCCTCGCCCAGGCGGTGCTTGCCGTCTGCGCGTACAGGATCTTCAACCTGTGGCTGCCACTGCTGCCGGCCGCGATCGGCCTGCGGCATCTGAAGCGCTGGCGCGACCTCGCCGCGGGAGACCCGCTGGGCCTCTAGGCGCGAACGTGGGTCGACTTGCCGTCGAGCGCGTCGAGCGCAGCACGGATGTCGACGTGCTGACCGACGAAGATCGGCGTGTCGCGCTCGGTGTAGCGCGACGCCTCACTCTCGCGCAGAGTCAGCATGAGGTGCATGAAGTCCGACGGCTCATCGCATTCGAACGCCGTCATGAACTCCTGGTCGTCGATTCCGAACGAGTACGTCGTGTGGTTGTGGATCGTCTCGAACTCGGCGCCGATGCGCATGTGCTCCTCCATCGCGCGCTGGCGCTCCTCGGTCGGCAGCGCGTACCACGGCCGCACTTTCACGAATGGGTAGACGACGAGGTACGGAGAGCCCTTGGGGACGACCTTTCGTGCGCGTCTCGCCTTCGTGTACTCGGACGCCTTGGTGGTCGCGAGGTACGAATACGGCGTCTCGAGCCAGCCGGCGAGCGGCGTTCCGTTCAGTGCCGCGCCGAGCTCGCCGAGATCCTCGTAGCGCTGCGTGATCTTCCAGAGGAAGAAGTCCGAGTCGGGCCGGACCCCTGTGACTGTGTAGGCCCGGAGCGAATCCATCCGCCCGGCCCAGTCCTCGACGACCTCCGCGAAGGCATCTTTCCCCGCGGCGCGCTCCTCGATCGGTAGCCGCCGCCAGGACGGATCGACCCGGAAGAAGCTGTAGGCGACGTACTGTCCTTCCACGGGAGGGATGCTAGCCCGAGGAGTCCACGAGGACCCAGCCGCCCACGATGGCCGAGCCCTTCTCCGCCGCAGCGATGTCGGCGGGTGTTGCGACCGCCCAGCCTTCCTTGGATCCGGAGACCGGCGGCTCGCCGCAGTTCACGGCCCCCGAGCGGATCTCCGCCATCGTCTGCTTGACGAACGGCCGCGACGACTTGGGCGTGCCGTCGGCGTAGTACACGCCGGACTGCCAGCGGTTGAAGTTGGTCTCGTCGGTGACATGGAAGATCAGGAAGCCGCGCACCGTGGGTTGACAGGCCGCCATCTGGAGGGCCTCTCGGTAATACGCCGCCTGCACGCCCTCGCTGCTCGGCTTGGTGGTCGCCGGCTCTCGTCCGCTGTAGAAGCGCCGCTTGCCGTCGGGGATCTGGGAGTCGACGCCGTACTCGTCGTAGACGATCGGCAGCTTCGAGCCGAGCTGCGCCGTGCCGTCGAACGCGGTCCCGAGCAGGGCGACGAGCTTGTCGTAGTCGGCCAGGCCGAGGGACGTCCCGGTCACGTGAGCGAACGTCGGCGGCGTACTCGAGTTCTCGCCGTAGGGGTGGAAGGAGAAGCCGTCCATGATCGGCCGGTTTCGATTGAGCGCGCGGTAGGCGATTCCCATGTCCGTGATGAAGGCGGTGGGCGAATGTGTGTCACGGCCGCTGTCGGGCCGGTCGATTCCTCGTGGAGCCAGCGACCCGCCGTTGATGAAGACTCCCCGATCCGCCGCCTTCATCGCGTCGTACGTGCGCGCGAGCAACTGGACATAAGACGCCGCAGCGGCATCCTCGCCGTTCGGTCCGAACTGCGGAAGCCAGTAGCGGTTCAGGTTCGGCTCGTTGCCCACGATGTACTCGCGGATGCTCGGAAC
>CATPAS010000230.1 GCA_955652075.1 uncultured Gaiellaceae bacterium
CGGCCTGACACGTTAGATTGCCAATTGCGCCGAGCACAGAGCGCAAGTAGGTCGAAACCGAGTCCGAAGGCAGTAGCCGGAAGGCGAAAGTCAGCGGAAACGGTGGACGAAAGCGAAACTGGCTCGGCGAATTTTTTTGGTCCAATGGCGTCGACTCGCCGACGCCGCACCGTTATTTCATAGTCTCGTCACGGTGCACCTCCGACTTCCAGCTATCGAACCGGGCGTCAAGGCGTTTTTCTGGGCGTTCGTCCTGAGCCTGTACCTCTGGGGCTTCCTGCTCGCGGTCGGGGTCGACAAGGGGACGTCGACCGTGCTCGGGTTCATCTCCTTCGGGGCGATCTTCCTCTACGTCCGCGTCTGCGGCGAGGACGAAGGGCGCTAGACGAAGACGGCCCGAGGGCGGCGGGTTGCGAGAGCGCCCACGAGGAGGCGTGCAAGCTCGCCTCCGACCGCCTGCTCGAGGCGATGGAACGCAGGAGGTCGAGAGTCGTCGACCTCGGTCAGCGCAGCGCGGAGCAGTTCGTAGCCTCTCTCGCCCTGCGGTAGCGAGCGGTACTTCATGGCCTTCCAGGTATCGGCCCCTGACGGCCGGCGGCTCATCCCTGAGGCAGGGCTAAAGCCGCCCCCCGGTCCTGCCGAGGGGCGGCCTCAACCGAGCTATCGGACCGTTTCGCTATCCGTGGTGCGATCGGTCGACGTAGCCGGCGCCTCGCGCTCCGCCGTCATCGGCTCGTCCGCCGCGCGACCGGGCGCGACCTCGCGCTCGCGATCCACCACCACTTCGCGGTCACGCCTGACCGGCCCAGTCGTGTCGAACGAGAATCCGAAGACGAGCCCGGTCCCGAAAGCCAGCACGGGGATGTAGTAGAGGAGGTCCGTGACGAGGCCGTTGACATGGATGTCGCGGCTCCACGTCAGCACGTGGTTGTGGAACCAGCCGCTGCCGGGCTCGCCGGCCAGGATGATCCACAGCGACACGATCGCGACGGGGATGAACGCCGTCACGAAGACCGCGATCGAGAGTCGCGGCCAGCCCCACTTCGTCCAGCCTCCAAGGAGCTGGGACAGCGCCATCAGAAGACCCGCCCCGGCAACGAGGCCGACCCGAGCCCAGTACCCACCGATGTGGTCGTTGCTGATCTGCGTGGCAAGCCAGATCAGCACTCCGGCAGCGGCCGAGAACACCAACGTCGTCGTCGCCCGTGTGAGTCCGTGCATTCGATCACCTCGCTAGTCGGTGCCGAGGTGATACCCGGTACCGCGGAAAAGAACCCCTTGATTTAGAGCGCCAGGCGGCGGGTATCGAACGAGGCTGAATAGAGCTCGGCCCGGAATTCCTCGAGCGATTCGGCGACATCGTCGTTGAAGACGTGCTCGACCACCCCCACCTTGGGGTCGTTGTGGAAGGGCAGGTCGACGTGCGCATGGGAGACGAGGTTCACCGACGTGCGCTGGCACGCCGGACAGCGAACGGCGAGGCCAAGCGAGCCGTCCCCGGGTGCGAGCAGGAAGAACGACGAGGGAAAGACGGGGCGTGGCCGATCTTCGGGGTAGCAGAAGAAACTCCACGGCCACTCCCCCGCCTGAATCCTGCGAGCGGCCACGTCCGAGAGCTCTGTGGCCACGCGATCGAGGTGCGCGGTCATGACGTTGTAGAACTCGCCGCCCTGGAGACCGAGGGGGCCCCAGTCGAGGTCGTCGTGGGTGACGAGCCCCTCGTGCTCCTCCCCGCAAGCGCACGCGAAGAGCACGTGAAAGACGGAGGGATGAGCGGCGCCGGGAAGGCGCTCCAGCTGCCGGAAGTCCGAAAGGGTGACGTGCGCTTCTCCCCGTGCGGGGCACGGGAAGGTGAACCGCCCCGTCAGCACGTCGTACATGGTGACTTTCTAATCGGCAGCCCGGATGGCAAACATGACAACTTCGTGACGACTAGTACTCAATCAGGGCCTGCAGGTCGTACTTGGACAGGCGCTCGCGGCCCTTCAGGAACCCCAGCTCGATGATGAAGCAGCACCCCACGACGACGCCGCCCAAACGCTCGACGAGTTGCTCCGCGATCGCCTCGACGGTGCCGCCGGTGGCAAGCACGTCATCGTGGATCAGGACGCGCGCCCCGCGCGGGACCATGTCGGGGTGCAGCTCGAGCGCGTTCTGTCCGTACTCGAGCGCATACGTCGCGCTGATCGTCTCGGGCGGAAGCTTGCCCGGCCGCCGCGCAGGCACGAACCCGCAACCGATCTCCTTTGCGATCGCAGCTCCGAGGATGAATCCGCGTGCCTCGGCGCCGACGATCAGGTCGGGCTTCTTCTCCGCCCCCCACTCCGCGAGCCGATCGATCGAATACGCGAGCGCGTCGGGATCCGCGAGCAGCGGCGTGACGTCCTTGAAACCGACCCCCGGCTGGGGCCAGTCGGGGACCTCGCGTACCTTCTCGGCGAGATTCACCGGATCATGTTGACGCAAGCCGGCGTAGCGCGCGCCAGAAGAGCAGCTGACCGAGACCCTGCGCGAGCTCCCCGAGCGATTCCAGATCCTCCATCCCCGCCCGGCGCCGCTCCGGGTTGCGCGCACGAAGCGCCGGGCCGACAACCTGGTCGATGAGCCCGGCCTCGCGGTCGGCTGCCGTGCGGAACCCCCGCAGGTGCCGAGGCGCGATCCCGAACTGCGCCAACCGGCCGCAGGCGAGAGCGATGTCTGCATCAAGCTCGCGGTAGCGCTTCTCGCCGGACTCGGTCCGCGGGGCGAGCAACCCGAACTCCTCCAGCTCGCGCGCGAGCCGCGTGTCGATTCCCGCACGCTCGCAGAGCTCGTCGAGATCGAGCTCGTGCTCCTTGTCGCTCAAACCGGCGCGACGGGGCTTGCGATCACGCGCGCCGGACGAAGCAAGCTCTTGGCGGATGACGCGCAGCGGCAGGAATTCGTCCCGCTGAAGGCGCAGGATCGTCTCTAGGCGCTCGACGTCGTCTTCGCTGAAGAGGCGATACCCGCCCTGCGTCCGGCGGGGCGCCAACAGTCCCTGATCCTCGAGGTAACGGATCTTCGAGATCGAGATGTCGGGGAACTCGTCCTTGAGCATCCCGCAGACGGTCCCGATGGTCAGCAGGCGCGATCGCGAGGCGGTCGCCATCACCGGTTCAGAAACGTCAGTCGGTATTTGCCGATCTGCAGCTCGTCGCCGTCCTCGAGCTGCGCGGTCTCGACACGCTTGCGATTCACGAACGTGCCGTTGAGGCTGCCCTGGTCCTCGACGAAGAAGCCGCCGTCGCGCGCAACGAGCACCGCGTGCTTGCGCGAGACAGTGACGTCGTCCAGAAAGATCCCGCAGTCGGGCGAGCGGCCGATCGACGTCTCGCCTTCGGGATGGAAGGTCTCCCCCGCCCTGCCGCCGCCGGACCGGACAACCAGCGCAGGACCGGTGATGCCGAGGTCCTCGAGGGCATCGGCGGGCGTCTCTTCACCGTCGTCCGGGGTGAACGTCTGCGTCGTCTCGGTGCCGCCCTCGTCCTTGACCAGGAGGGCGCCGCAGCGAGCACAGTAGTTCGCAGCTTCTGGGTTCTGGAAGCCGCATTCCTGACAGTAGATGTGGCTCAAGGGTGCCTAGCTCGGCGGGCCGGCCTTCGAGGTCAGGATCTCGGTCAGGTGGTCGACGTCCACCTGGTCGAGGACGCTCCTCCCTTCCGTCTTCTGTAGCCGCGCCACCAGCTCCGCGCGCAGGATGTCGATCTTCCCGTGCAGCAGGCGACGTTGGTAGGAGACCTCGTTCTCGTCACGCGTCAAATCGGCGATGAGGTTCTTGAGGTCGGCGTCGGACAGCGTTGCGAGATCGGGCAGAGGTTCCACGGGCCGCCTTTCCTGGTCGAGAGCTTGCCTCCAGTAAAGCAGCCGACCCGCAAAGGGTCAACCTCAACTTGAGACTTGAACTAGGTCGCGGCCGCCGCGCCTTCGGTCTGCATGATCTCTTCGACCATCGCGCGGAACTCGGCCTCGAGCGCCTTCGAGTCCTGCTCGGTCCGACCTTCCGCGTAGATATGCACGAGCGGCTCGTCGGGGTCTGGGAGGATCTGCGCCCACCCTCGCGCGCCGAAGCCCTTGATGCCATCGGTGAGGTCGAGCTTGCGTTCGCGCAGGCGTTCCGTCAGCACCCGCATCACGACGCCTTTGAGGGCCCACGGACACGCGAGCTGCCGGTGGACGAGCGTCGGTGCAGGCAGGTCGGCGACGAGCTCCGACAGCGGCCGCGGCACGGGTGCGAGCAGTTCGAGCAGCTTGCAGAGGCTTGCGGTCGCGTCGTACGCGGGCAGGAACTCCGGGAAGACGTAGCCGCCGCCCACCGCGCCGGCGAAGATGACACCGTCCTGGGCGGCGGCCTTCGTCAGATCGCCGAGCGACGCGGGCGTACGGACGACCTCGAGCCCACTTCCTTCCAACAAGCGTTCGACCTGGCTCGTGACGGTGATGGGGAACGCAAGCTTCCCGCGCCGGCCATTGCTGCCGATCAGGCGCAAGAAGAGGAGCAGGCTCTGCTCCACGGGTACCTCACGGCCGCGCTCGTCGACCAGATAGAGGCGCTCGGCCGCCCGATCGAGGATCACCCCCAGATCGGCGCCGACCGCTGGGACGAGCTGTTTCACCTGCCCGATCGCCTCACGCAGCAGGGCGGAGCCGGGATCGGACCGGTCCGTGGTGAAGCCGTGCGCGGAGACCGCTTCCACCCCGAGCGGCCCGAGCA
>CATPAS010000231.1 GCA_955652075.1 uncultured Gaiellaceae bacterium
CGCCCGGTGGAGCGGTGCGCTCGACCGGCAGGACGATCCCATAGACGCCCGCTGCGACCCCAACCGCGGGGAACACCGCCAGGAGCGCGGCTTCGGGATGAGGGCGCCCCCGTTTCCCCCAACGTGCCCGGACGAGCCGCGCGGCGGCCCCGATGTACGCCGCAGCAACGACGAGCAGCGGCACCGCGTCGAACCACAGAACTTGGTGGGCTTGTGACACTGGGCGTCCTGATTGTAGGGAGCGACCGCGGAGCGGTCGAGCCGCCCAGGGACCGCTGACAACCACGCTTTTTCCGCTGGGAGAGCCGCTTTCCTCTCGCTTCCAAAGATGGGCCGTTCGGCCTATTGGAAAGGTCCGTAGGACCCGTTAGCGTCAATCCCACTGGGCGATGCGAACCGCGGCGCGTTCCTGGCCTTGCAGTCCGCGGTGAGCACTAGGAGGAGGCCCGTCGCCACCGACCCCCCCGAGCGACGGGCCTTTTCCTGTTCCACCGTCCTCGCGCGGGCGCTGGTACCGTGGCCGCCGGTTTGGTTCAGCGGGTCCTGCTTGCATCGCCCCGGGGATATTGCGCCGGAGTAGAGCGTGCCGTGGAAACGGTGGAACGTGCCCTCTCGCTCTACGGTGCGCCCGTCTACGTCCGCAAGCAGATCGTCCACAACGCACACGTCGTCCGTGGGCTGGAAGAGCGCGGCGCGGTCTTCGTCGAGGACGAGACGGAGGCCCCGGCCGGAGCGATCCTCGTGCTCTCGGCTCACGGCGTTGCCCCGTCGGTCTACCAGCGCGCGAGCGTTCGCAGGCAGACGACTATCGATGCAACGTGTCCCCTCGTGACGAAGGTGCACGTTCAGGCGCGGCGCTACGCGGCGGAAGGACGGCGCATCGTCCTGATCGGACATGCCGGGCACGAAGAGGTGGTCGGGACGATGGGCGAAGCCCCGGACGCAACGGTGCTCGTCGAAAGCGTCGAGGACGCAGAAGCGCTCGACCTTCCCGCTGACACGCCGGTCGCATACATCACGCAGACCACGCTCTCGGTCGACGAGACGACGGAGATCATCGACGTCCTGAAGCGCCGCTTCCCGCACATCCACGGTCCGCAGCGCGAGGACATCTGTTACGCGACCTCCAACCGCCAGTGGGCGGTGAAGGAGCTATTGGACAAGATCGACCTGCTGCTCGTCATCGGCTCGCGCAACTCGTCCAACTCGAACCGTCTCGTCGAGGTTGCATGTGCGGCCGGCGTCAGGGCGCACCTGATCGACGACGTGACGGAGATCGACGAACGCTGGTTCGACGAGGTGGAGACGGTCGGGCTGACGTCGGGCGCGTCGGCGCCGGAGCGGCTCGTGGCAGGTGTGTGTGACTGGTTCCGCGCCCAGGGCGTGAACGAGATCAGCTCGTTCTCGTCCGTCTACGAAGACGTGGTTTTCCGGCTGCCTGTCGAATTGCGTCGAGCAGAGACATCGGCGGCCTAGTCGGTTCCAGAAAGCGTGCGAGCCGGGCCGCTTCCGACTCGCGTAGCGACACCGCGGCTTCCGCGACGCCCGTCTCGCTCCACACGCTGAGGCGAACGTGCGGGTCTCTGGTCAGGTAACGCGACACCCGTAGGGCCTTGCCGGCATCGCGCGGATGAGGCGCAAAAAACTCGACGATCTTGCTTCGCTGCGGAGACGCGCACCAGGGACAGAAGCGGAACCGCTCCTCCACGTCTCCTCCACAGCGCCGGCAGCGCGCCATGACTCGAAGCATTCCATGGCATCGGGCGATGCGCGAGGTCCCGGATCGGATCGTGCGGTTGCCGGACCACTACTTCACGGCGCTGCTCGCCCAGGTCGCCGCGGCGACGGCACGGGGCGGCGAGCCGCTTGCCGATCTCGGCCGCGGCAATCCGGAGGTCGAGCCACCCGAACACGTCGTCCGGGCTCTGACGGAGTGCGCCGAGCGGGACGACGTCCACGGCTATGCGCCGTTCTCGGGGGTACCGGCGCTGAAGGAGGCAATCGCGATCCGTTACGGCGAGGTGTACGGCGTGCACCTTGACGCCGTCCGCGAGGTTGCGGTCTTGCCCGGGACGAAGACCGGCCTGATGGAGTTCGCGCTCTGCGCGGTCGAGAGCGGCGACACGATCGTGCTTCCCGATCCCGGCTATCCGGACTACTTCTCCGCCGTCGCGCTAGCCGGCGCGAAGCACGTTCCCTTCTCCGGGTTCGACGTCAAGGCGGACGCGATGTACCTGAACTTTCCCTCGAACCCAACTGCCGCGACGGTGCCAGACGGTCTCTTCGAGGAAGCAGTCCAGTGGGCCGAGCGAAGCGAGGCCTGGGTGTTGCACGACTTCGCCTACGGCGATCTCGTCTTCGACGGGCGGCGCCCGCAGAGCTTCCTCGCCGTCGACGGCGCACGCCACGTCGGGATCGAGCTGTTCAGCATGTCGAAGAGCTACGGGATGGCCGGGTGGCGCCTCGGCTTCGCGTTGGGCAACGCGGAGCTCGTGCGCCGCATCGAGCTCCTGCAGAACCACGCCTTTGCGGGAATCTTCCGGCCCATCCAGGAAGCGGGGATCGCCGCGCTGACCGGCCCGCAGGATTCAGTTGAGGAGCGCCGCGCAACGTATGAGCGCCGCCGCGACCGCACGCTCGCTGCGCTCGAAGGGATCGAGGCGCAATCCGAGGGGACCTTCTTCGTGTGGTTCCGGCCCCCGGACGGCGTCACGGTCGATCAGCTGGTCGTCGAGCACCGGGTCGCAGTCGCGCCCGGCGAGGGGTTCGGCGCGCGCGGCGCAGGCTGGGCGCGACTCTCGCTCGCGGTGCGTGACGAGATCCTGGATCGCGGCCTCGAACGGCTCCGGGCGGCGTTCGCCTAGACCATCTCGATCTGCGGCTCCTCGACCTGTCCGACGACGATCTCTGTCGCCAGGACCTCGTCCTTGATGCGGTCCTCGTAGTCGAGCAGGTCTCCATCGCGCGCTGGCAGGACGACTCGAATCCGGTTCGTGAGCGCAAGTCCCGCCTCCTTGCGCATCGTGTTCAGCTGATGAGTGAGGTCGTAGACGCGACCCTCTTTACGCAGCTCGTCGTCGAGCTCGGTCGTCACTGCGACCGTCAGCGAGTCGGCTTCGGCGAGCGCCCAACCCTCACGGGCGCCGCGTTCGACAAGGATCTCATCGGCCCCGAACTCGTGGCCGTTGACCCGGACTCCTCCGCCCTCGAGCTGCTCGAACTCGCCCGCCTGCAATGCGGCCCGGACTGCGCCCAGCTCCTTCCCGAGCTTCGGCCCCAGTAGAGGGAGGTTCGGCTTGACGCGCAGCTCGGCCGCCTCGACGGGCCCGAACTCGACCTCCTTGATGCGCAGCTCTTCGCCAATCTCCGCGGCATGGCCCTGCGCCTTCTCGGCGCCCTGAACGACCATGCGGCGGAGCGGCTGGCGCAGCTTCAGGCCGGCCTCTCCGCGCGCCTGGCGGCCGAGCTCGACGATGGCGCGCACCTCGGCGACCTCCTCGAGCAGCTGCGCGTCGATCGCGCCTCGCTCGGGCCAAGGCTCGAGAAAGACCGAGTCGGGCTGGTCGTCGGTGCGCAGCACGCGCCAGAGGTGATCGGCGAGAAAGGGCATGACCGGTGCGATCACCTGGACGCTCCGGCTCAACGCGTGCCACAGCGCCTGCAGCGCTTCCGCGTCTTCGCTCCAGAAACGCCGCCGCGACCGGCGGATGTACCAGTTGGAGAGATCGTCCACGAAGGCCATGAACGCGCGGATGACGTCGGGCGTCCAGAACCGGTCGTACGCATCCTCCATGTCGGCGACGAGCTTGCCGGTGCGCGCGTACAGCCAGCGGTCGAGCGCCTGCGACGTCTCGGTCTTGCCCGGCTGCGGGTGAAAGTGCGCGACGTTCGCGTAGTCGACGAAGAACTTCGCCGAGTTCCACAGCGTCAGCAGGCGGCGCTTGATCTCGCCGGCCGGCGTATAACCGAACTTCACACCCTGCGTCGGCGCCTGCTCGCAGTACATCCACCGCATCACATCGGCGCCCATTCGGGACAGCGCCTCCTCCGCCTCGATCGTGTTCCCACGCGAGCCGTGCATCTCGTGCCCGTGCTCGTCGCGCACATCCTCGTGACCGAGCACCTGCTGGTAGGGCGCGCGCCCGTCGAGCACGACGGACATGAAGAGCAACGAGTAGAACCAGAGCCGGATCTGCTCGCGCATCTCCGTCACCCAGTGCGCGGGGAACCACTTCTCCCAGTAGGCGTGATCGGGAAGGTCCGCGCGGGTCAGGCCCTTTGCCGCGCCCGTCGCATAGCCCTCGGGGATCCACTCGGGGTTCTGCCAGCCGAGGGTCGAGAAGGGGACGATGCCGGCGTCGAGCCAGACGTCACCGACCTCCGGTACGCGTCGAACCTCCTCGCCGCACGATTCGCACCGAATCGGCACGTTGTCGACCCACGGGCGGTGCAGCTCTTCGAGCTGATCGAGCCCCGACGTCGCGCGCTCTTCCATTTCAGCCTTCGAGCCGATCACGTTCACATGGCCGCAAGCGCAGGGGTAGATCGGCAGAGGCAGGCCGAAGTAGCGCTTGCGCGAGATGTTCCAGTCGCCCAGGTTCCGCAGCCAGTCGTCCATGCGCTTGCCGTAGAAGGCGGGCGTCCACTGCACGCTCGCGTTCGCTTCGAGGAGCCTCGGACGCAGCTCGTCGACGGCGATGAACCAGTCGTCGACGACGCGGAAGATCAGCGGCGTCTCGCAGCGCCAGCAGTGCGGGTAGCGGTGCACGTACGTCTCCGCGTGTTCCAGGAGGCCGCGCTCGCGCAGATCCCCGACGATCTGGTCGGCGGCCTCGACGGTCGACGTTCCGTGCAGCCAGCCGTACTCGGGCAGGAAGCGCCCGCTCTCGTCCACCGGGACGAGCACGGGCAGGTCGTGCACCTTCGACAGCTCGAAATCCTCGGTACCGGCACCTGGAGCGATGTGGACGACGCCGGTCCCTTCCTCGAGGGAGACCTCGTCCCACGGGATCACGCGGTGCACGATCCCCTGCGCCGGCTGGAGGTGGTCGTACGGCCCTTCGTACTCGAGCCCGACGAGGTCGGAACCGCGCACACGCTCCACGAACGTGTCCTCCGGGAAGCGTTCGACTGCGACCCATTCCCCTGTGTCTTGCCTGCCGTACTCGGCTTCGGGATTGACCGCGGCCGCGACGTTCGCCGGCAGCGTCCACGGAGTGGTCGTCCAGACGATGAGCGACTCCCGGTCGCGTCCTTTCAGCGGGAAGCGGACGAAGAGCGACGGATCCGACTTGTCGCGGTAGACGTCCGACTGGGAGAGCTCGTGTTGCGAGAGCGACGTGCCGCAGCGGGGACACCACTCGGTCGAACGATGACCCTGATAGAGCCAGCCGCGCTCGTGCAGCTTCTTCAGGAACCGCCAGATGTACTCGATGTTCGTGTCGCTGAACGTGTAGTAGTCGTTCCCCCAGTCCATCCACTGCCCGAGCCGGATCGACTGCCGTGTGACGACGCGCGCCGATTCCGTGACCAGCTCGCGGCAGCGGCGGGCGAAAGCAGCGAGCCCGTACTCCTCGATCTCCCGCTTCGAGTTTAGGCCGAGGTCGCGCTCGACCTTGACCTCGACCCAGAGCCCCTGGCAGTCGAACCCGTTCTGGTAGCGCTGGTCGAAGCCCTGGAGCGCCTTATAGCGCTGGAAGACGTCCTTGTACGTCCGCCCCCAGAGGTGGTGGACACCCAGGCCGTCGGTGGTGTTCGCGGTCTTCGGGCCGTCGAAGAAGCTCCAGTGAGCACGGCCCCGGTTGCGCTCCCGAAGCCGGTCGAAGATGCGGGCCTCCTCCCACCAGGCGAGGATCTCCTCCTCGAGGGCAGGGTGATCGGGATACTGCGGCAGGGCCTGGAACATCTCCGTCGATTCTAGGGACGGAACATTCACGCGTTCCGATGCGTTGTTATCCGGGTACGACCGATGGATTCGTTAGAAAGGGCTGAATGACAACCACAGTGACCGAACAGAGCTTCGAAGAGGAAGTCCTCAAGAGCGACAAGCCGGTGATTGTCGACTTCTGGGCGGAGTGGTGCGGGCCCTGCCACGCGGTGGCGCCCGTGCTCGACCGGATCGTGGAGGAGCGGAACGGCGACCTCAAGCTCGTCAAGGTGAACATCGACGAGCAGCCGGCGCTCTCTCAGCGCTTCGGGGTGCAGTCGATCCCGACGATGATCCTCTTCAAGAACGGCGAGCCCGCCGCGGCGGCGATCGGCGCCCAGCCCAAGCCTGCACTCGAGAAGGCTCTCGGGCTGGCCGACTCCGACAGCTAGAGCCGCCTCTCTTTGGCGTGCGGGATGGGCGAGAGGGCCCGTCCCGCGGGCTCACGCGCGCGGCTTGACCACGCGCATGCCGTGCACGAAGACGATCGCGCCGCCTAACCAGCCGCCGAGCGTCAGGCGCCCGAAGCCGATAACCGTCAGCACGAACGCTCCGCTGCTCACATTGCCGTGCGTGTACGAGGCATGGCCGAAGATCGCCGCGAGCGCGAAGAAAACAGTGGCGGAGAGCATCGCGATCATGTGCAAGGTCGCCGTCTTCCAGAGCTCGGTCCCGCGCGTGATCGACAGCCAGTCGAGCAGGCCGGTCAGCGCGGTCGGCACGGTCACGATCAGGCCGAAGACAAGCGCGATCCACCAGCCGTACGCGCCGGAGCTCTTGGTGATGCCCGTCACCTCGGCGAGCCCGGCGACAGTGGCGAACGTGTAGGTCCCGATCGTCACATCCGTCAAAGGCGGATGGATCGGATGACCCGGAAGCCCGTGCCAGAGATAGCTGAGCTTCATGGCCGGGAATCTAAGCGATCCCCGGCGGATTCGCTGCTTCGACTACGCCTCTTGCGACTCGAGAAAGGTGAGGAAGGCCGCGTGCTTGGCGAGGAGCGCCTCGATCTCCAGGACGCCCGCGCCCGCCCAGTCCTCGAGCCACGTTTCGCTGAGGTCGTCCTCGATCTGGTGAAGGCCGCGTTCACTCATGACCATAAATATCGGCATGGGGACCGGACGGCACCATGGGCCGAACGGCCCATTCGAGGGATGGCAAGTCCCACTAGTGTGGCCATCCCTGACCGCCTTCCTCCTCATGAACGCCTCGACGAAGGGACGCTCGTTCCGGATCGAGCCGCGCGCGTTACACGTGCTCGTGCCTTAGCGCAGCCGACAGGACCGCCGGGTAGTGCGTGAACGCAAGCTCCGCAGGCGGAGGTAGCTCGTCCGGCTCGAACCAGCGCAGTTCGACCAAGTCATCGCCGGCCCGTGCTTCGCCCGTCGCGTCGGCCGTCCACGCCAGGCAGAGCACGATGCGCCCGTCGTAGGGCTCGAGCCAGAACCCGAGGAAGTCGATCGGCTCAATCTCCAGCGCGGTCTCTTCCCGGATCTCCCGCCGCAGAGCGTCGAGCGGATGCTCGTCCTCATGGAGAAACCCACCGGGCAGGTCCCAGAGGCCCTTCCCGGGATCGAACGCGCGACGCCCCAGGAGGACCCGGCCCCGCTTGTCGAAGCAAACAGCCTCTGCGCCGGGAACCGCGTTCGCGTAACCCACGTAGCCACAGGCGGGGCATTCGGCGCGGTCCTCGATCTTCTCGATAGCCTCGCCGCAGAGCGGGCAGAAGCGCCAAGCGTCGAGCGCACCCATGGGAGGGACCATGCACGATCAGCCGCAGTCGGCCGAGGAACAGGAGCGCGGAGGGTGAGCCCGCGGGCGGCCGGGGCGACTCAGCACGAGCTCTCGCGCATCGGATTGCTGGCGACGCTTCCCGGCGAGACACTTGCGCGGTTAGCTCAGAACATGACGCGGGAGGAGATTCCGGCCGGCGCCGGCGTGGTCTCGGAGGGCGAGGACGGGGACCGCTTCTATGTCGTCCTCAGCGGCATGCTCTCGGTGAGCCAGAAGAGCCGCGGGGCGCAGAGCGTGCTGCGGCCGGGCGACTACTTCGGCGAAGTTGCGCTGGCCATGAACGTACCGCGCACGGCGTCCGTTCGTGCGCTCACGCCGGTAACGCTTGCGAGCTGCGATCGAGGGACGTTCGACGAGTTCGTCCGGCCGCTGTTCGTGGACGATCCGTGAGCGTCTGGCATGACGTCCGCGGTGAGGGCCCGCCCGTCGTGCTCCTGCACGCAGGCCTCACCGACTCACGTCTTTGGGAGCCTCAGCTGCGCTCCTTCCCGAAGTCGCATACGGTGCTGCGCGTCGACCTACCGGGTTTCGGCAACTCGCCGTTCGAGACGAACCCCGTGTCGTTCAGAGGAGCGGTGCGCGACGCGATGGACGCAGAAGGCATCGATCGAGCCGCGCTCGTCGGCGTCTCGCTCGGCGGCAATACAGCGCTGGAGCTCGCAGTCGAGTCGCCGGAGCACGTCTCCGCGCTCGTGCTCGTGGGCGCTGGGCTCCCGGACCACGAGTGGTCGGAGGAGGTGACGTCGTTCTTCGCCGCCGAGGAGGAAGCGCTCGAACGCGGAGACCTCGATGCTGCGGTCGATGCGAACCTCCGCACATGGCTGGCAGGCCCTCGTCGCAGCCTGGACGACATCGACCCCTCGCAGCGCGAGCTCGTCGGTGA
>CATPAS010000232.1 GCA_955652075.1 uncultured Gaiellaceae bacterium
CACAGGGCCGGCACGCGGGCCGAGGGGGAACGTCCCGCCCAGCCTGGACGTCGCGAGCGGAGGGTCTGTTGCGGTTCCAGTTCCCGCGAAGCCACAAGGTCGAAGGTGCCACGCACCCCTAAGACCGGGTTAAGACGGTCGTAAGAAGTTTGTGAGCTGACGAGGTCTTATCGAGTTCTTAGCCGAGTCTCACCGGGCTCTTAAGGAACACTGGTCAGATGGGCACCGTGAGACCCAGAACGACGCCCTCCGTCACCCTGGCGGCTGCGCTCGCCGCCGGCGCCCTCATCGGCGCCGGCGGTGGCGCGGCGACCTACGCCGCGCTGTCGTCCGGAAAGGGGGAAACAGTCGTGCGGCAGGTCACGGTCAACAATGCCCAACCCACCTCGAGCAGCGGCAACCTGTCCGTGCAGTCGATCTACCGGCTCGCGAACAAGGGCGTAGTCGAGATCACAGCAGACCAGGGCCAGGGGTCGGGCTTGGTCTACGACGGCAACGGCCACATCCTCACCAATGCGCACGTCGTCGACGGCGCGAGCTCGATCTCCGTCAAGTTCTGGAACGGCAAGAGCTTCGACGCGCAGGTGGTCGGCACCGATGCGTCGACGGATCTCGCGGTTCTGAAAGTGAATGCACCCGTATCCGAGCTCTTTCCTCTCTCGCTCGGCGACTCGAGCAATCTCGTCGTCGGCGACCAGGTCGTCGCGATCGGCAGCCCGTTCGGCCTCGAGGGAACCGTCACCTCCGGGATCGTCAGCGCACTGCACCGCGAGATGACCTCGCCGAACCAATTCGCGATCGACGACTCCATCCAGACCGATGCCGCGATCAACCACGGCAACTCCGGCGGGCCGCTCCTCGACGCTCAGGGCAAGGTCGTGGGCATCACCTCCCAGATCGAGAGCAACTCAGGTGGCAACGAGGGCGTCGGCTTCGCGATCCCCTCGAACACCATCCGCTCGATCGCGTCCCAGCTGATCTCGAACGGGAAAGCGGAGCATGCCTTCCTCGGCGTCGTCCTGCGCGATTCCTCTACGCAGACCGGCGCAGCGATCAACCAGGTGCGCCAGGGGACTCCGGCAGCGCACGCGGGCCTGCACGCTGGAGACGTCGTCACAGCGGCCGCAGGCAAGCACATCATTTCGGCCAGCCAGCTGCGCGCGGTGATCAATGCTCACCGGCCCGGTGACACCATCTCCGTCACGTACACGCGCGGAGGACAGAGCCACACCGTCAAGGTGAAGCTCGCAGCCCGCCCGGCGTAAGAGCTAAGCGGGGCTCTGATAGGTCTTGGACATTGCCTGGAGCAGCTTCCAGGCGATGGAGCTGTGAGTCTCGACGAGCGGGCGGAACTCCCACGAGGTCAGCCCGTAGCAGCGCAGCTCGCTGTCAGCGATGATCGTCGCAGTCCTGGCTGTTTCGTTCAGCA
Source organism: uncultured Gaiellaceae bacterium (assembly GCA_955652075.1). Classification (GTDB taxonomy): domain Bacteria; phylum Actinomycetota; class Thermoleophilia; order Gaiellales; family Gaiellaceae; genus 3-1-20CM-4-69-9. The sequence goes on from CATPAS010000232.1 coordinate 1,430, forward strand.
GCGCCACCTCGCCGAAGTAGTCGCCCGGACCGAGCCGGCGGCGCTCTTCCCCGCCGACGGTCACTGTTGCCTCCCCGGCCTCGATCACGAAGAACCCGACACCGCTCTGGCCCTCGGCGGTCACGGTGTCGCCCACATGGAACGTGCGCTGCTTCATGGACGAGGCGATCCGCTCCAGCTCCTTTCCGTCCAGGTCGGAGAAGATCGGCACCCGCTTCAGGAGATCGGCCGTGCCCGCTGCCATTCGAGGACTATGCCACACTGAGCCAGTGAGGCTCACGATCGTCGGGTGCTCGCCCGCCTGGCCGAACCCCGGGGGCGCCCAGTCCGGATACCTGGTCGAGGGCTCGGGACGCGTCCTGCTGGACTGCGGGCCGGGCGTCCTCCCACGCCTCCGCGAGCAAGAGAGCTGGCCTCAGGTCGATGCAATCGTGATCACACATTTCCACCTCGACCACTGGGGAGACTTGGTGCCATGGACCTTCGGCTCGATGTTCGGGCCGGGGCGCAACGTCCAGCCGCCCCAGTTGTGGCTCCCTCCGGGCGGGAAGGAGGAGCTCGGCCGCTTCGGGGAGAAGCTGGGCTTCGCCGGCATGTTCGACGCGTTCGACCTGCGCGAGTACGTCGAGGGCGACTCGTTCGAGGCGGACGGACTGACGATCACGCCGGTGCGAGTGCCGCACTATCAACTGCAGACCTATGCGCTGCGAGTGACCGACGGCAAGGCGACGCTGGCCTACTCGGGCGACTCTGCGCCGAGCCCGCAGCTGGCCGAGCTCGGACGCAATGCGGACCTGTTCCTCTGCGAGGCGACGCTCGAGGAAAGCCGCGAAGGCGGTGACGGCCAGCGCGGTCATCTATCGGCGGAAGAAGCCATTTCGGCCTTCGAAGAGTCCGGCGCGCGCCGGCTCGTCATCATCCATCGCCCCGACGAGCTTCCCCTGCCGGACGGCGTCGAGCGCGCAGCCGACGGCGACGTGTACGAGCTCTAGTCCGCCAAGCGAGCGACCACTTCGCCGAGCCGGCGATAACCTTCGACGGACGGATGGTCTCCGTCCGAGGTCCACTCGGCACGCATGCGCCCGGGTCGGTCGGGATCCTCGAGCGTGTCGTGGAACGGGAGCAGCGGAGTGCCCTCGTCGCTCGCGAGCTCGGCGATCAGCGCGTTCAGCCGCCGGATCCGCGGCTCCGCCCCGGGCCACCCGTTGTTCCACGGCAGCAGGTCGATGATGGCGACGCGCAGCCCGAGCTCCTTGCCGCGCCGAACCATCGAGCGCAGGTTGGCTGCCGCGTCCTCCACGGATCGTCCCTGCGCGATGTCGTTGATGCCGCCCTGGACTACGAGCATGTGTGCGTCGCGCAAACAGTCGTCGAGGCGGGCCATGATCTCGTCGGTGCGCTGGCCGGAGATCCCGCAGTTGCGAAATCGGAGCCGTGGTTCGATCCGCGCCGCCCAGTGCTCCCACTGGCTCGTCTCGTCGCCGCCGCGGCGCGAGTCGTAGCCGGGCGAGCCCTCGGTGATCGAGTCGCCGAGCGCGACGACCAAGATCGGTTCGTCAGCTGTCTCGTGGATCGGTCTGCTCTGCGATCTGCTCCGGAACGCCTCCGTTCTTGCGCACGATGTCGTAGCCCTTCAGGCTGGCGACGACGCTCTCGTTCAGCGCGATGCGCTCGTCGCGTGAGCTCATTCCTGCGGGCGAGAAACGCGTCGTTCGGCGGCGATCAGTTCTGCCAGCTCGGGCGGTGTCTTCTGACCCGGGCGGATCGCCTCGACCAGGTCGTACAGCTTCATCCGGTGCGAGCGCGCCGCTCGCCGGATCAGGTCGAAGGCCTCGTCGACTTCGAGGCCGTAGCGTTCCGCGACGATCCCCTTCGCCTGCTCGATCGTGATCCTCGATTCAAGAGCATGCTCGAGTTGAGCCCGGCGCTCGTAAGACGCATGGGTGACCGAGAGCAGCCGAGCCACGGCAGCCGATGCGTCCTGCAGCGTCCCCACCTCGATGTCCGGCTTGCGCAAGGGTGCCCAGTCTAATGCCGGCGCGGCTTCAGATCGACGACGAGGTCGCAGTCGAGTGCATCGGCAATCCGGAGCAGCGTGTCGATCCGCGGCGGCCGGCCTCCCCGCTCCAGCCGGGCGATCGCCGATTGAGTCGTGCCGACGAGCTCGGCCAGCTCGCGCTGGGACAATCCCCTGGCCTGGCGCCGCTCGGACACCTTGTCGGCCACCGCCGCGAAGAACCAGCCTCGGTCTGCAGTGCGGATTCGCTCCTGCAGGCGCTCGAGCGCGCCCTTGTTCATTCGCGGCATTGCAGAAATGCTATCGCCAGGTCAACCCTCCCGGCGGACGACGTTCCTTTTGCTAAGCCAGGAGCTTGCGGTGGCGCCGCAGCGCGGCGAGGACTGCGTCGACGTCCTCCACCGTGTTGTAACAGTGCGCCGAGATGCGCAGGTTGTCGTCCCGGTCCGAGGTGACGATGCCTTCGTCGGCAAGAGCCGCCACGAGTGCTTCGGCGTCCGTGGACTTGACGCACATCAACGCGCCTCGCCGTTCCGGCGCACGAGGAGTGACAACCTGTGCTCCCAGCTCGTCGAGCCCGTCGAGCAGATGAGCGTTGAGACCGAGCACGTGCTCGCGCGTCTCCGCGATTCCGATTTCCTGCATCAGCTCGATTCCTGCGATGCCCGCATAGATCGACGGCACGGGCGGCGTGCCCGACTGAAAACGCGAAGCAGATCGCGCGGGCGAATAGTCGGTGTGGTCCATCGCGAAGATGTTCTCGTCCGCGAACCAGCCGGTCTGCGTCGGCCAGACGCGCTCGACGAGATCGCGCCGGCAGTAGAAGAACCCAAGCCCAGCCGACCCGAGCAGATACTTGAGAACCCCCGCACCGAGAAAGTCGACGCCCAACTCGGCGACGTCGACCGGCAGCGAGCCAATCGCCTGGAACGCGTCGAGCAGAACGAGGGCGCCGCGTTCGTGCGCCAGCTCGACGACTGCCGGCACGTCCAGCATCGCGCCGTTGCGGTAACAGACATGCGTGAGCGCGACGATGAGCGTGTCGTTGTCGATCGCCCTCTCGAAGTGCTCGAGGGGCATCGTCCCGTCGTCCGCCGCAGGCACATGTACAACGCGTGCGCCGCGCGCCTCCTGCGCGTGCCAGATCTGTCCGATCGTTGGGAACTCCCAGTCGGTGAGCACGACCTTCGATCGTTTCGTGAAACGCAGGCCGCTTGCGAGCGCGCTCACCCCTGCCGAGAGCGACGTCGTCACGGCGATCTCGTCCGGGCCTGCGTTGACGAGCCCTGCGAACGCCGAGCGAGCAGCTTCCTGGCGCTCGACCCAGTACTCCCACGGAGCGCCTTTCTCGTCCCAGTCCGCGAGATAGTGCCCGTACGCGCTGCGCACGGAGTCCGATAGTGCTCCCTGCGAGCACGAGTTGATGTACACCTGGTGCTCGAAGATCGGGAAGCGGTGGCGGCAGCGCTCCGCTAGCGTCGCCTCCTCAACGGCCAAGGTAGGCCTTTCGCAGGTCCTCGTGCTGTAGGAGCTCCTGCGCGGGACCACTGAGCACGCACCGTCCCGTCGAGAGGACGTAGCCACGGTCTGCGATCGAGAGCGCCATGTTCGCATTCTGCTCGACGACGAGCATCGCGACGCCGGACTGATGAACCTGCTGGATGATCTCGAAGCTCCGCTCGACGAGGATCGGCGCCAGACCCATCGACGGCTCGTCCATCAACAGCAGCTTCGGACGCGCCATCAGGGCCCGCCCCATTGCAACCATCTGCTGCTCGCCTCCGGAGAGCGTGCCGGCGAGCTGGCTACGTCGCTCGTGGAGCAGCGGGAAGAGCGTGTACACGCGCTCGAAGTCATCCTTGCGGCCCTTGGTGTCCCGGATGAGGTACGCACCCATCTCGAGGTTCTCCAGCACCGTCATCGGCCCGAACAACCGTCGGTTCTCCGGGACGATCGCCATGCCTTGTTGGATGCGGTAGCTCGTCGTGCGGCCGGTCACCTCCTCACCTCGAAACTCGACGGAACCGTTGCGCGGCTGCACGAGGCCCAGGATCGTCTTGAGCGTCGTCGACTTTCCCGAAGCGTTGCCTCCGAGCAGCGACACGAGCTCGCCTTCGCGCACGTTCAGGTTCAGGCTCTCGAGAATGTGGATCTCCCCGTAGTACGTGTCGATGTCCGTCAACCGCAGCAGATCGGGCGCGCCGTTCGTGCTCACTTCGTTTCCGCCTTCCTCAAGCCGAGATAGGCCTCGACGACCCGGGGATCGGTCGCGACCGCGTCGAAGGAGCCTTCGGCGATCTTGACGCCGTGATCGAGAGCGACGACGCGGTCCGAGATGCCCTCGACGACATGCATGTCATGCTCGATCACCAGGATGGTGTAGCCGCCGTCGTCCCGGAGCTTCCCGATCAGCTCCGTGATCTCGTGCGTCTCGCGCGGGTTCATCCCGGCGGCGGGCTCGTCGAGCAGGAGGATGCGCGCCTGGGTCGCCATGGCGCGTGCGATCTCGAGTCGCCTTCGGTTCGCGTAGGAGAGGCTGTAGGCGAATTGATCCCAGCGATAGCCCATCAACCTGTCGCCGAAGAACGCCAGCTTTTCCTCGGCCAGGCGATGGATCTCCTTCTCCTCGCGCCGCGCTCCCGGAGTGCGGACCATCGAGCGGAGGACGCCGACCTTCGTGTGACCGTATTGCGCAGCCATGACGTTTTCCTTGACCGTCATGTTCAGAAAGAGGCGCAGAGTCTGGAAGGTGCGAGCGATGCCGAGCTCCGTGATCTTGTGCGGCGCGACTCCGACGAGATTCCTACCGTCGAACCGGATCTCGCCGGAGTCGGGTCGATAGATCCCCGTAATGAGATTGAAGAGGGTCGTCTTGCCGGCGCCGTTCGGACCGATCACGCTCACGATCTCGTGCTCCCGCACGACCAGGTCGAGGTCCGCGATCACCCGCAGCCAGCCGAAGGACTTGTCGACTTCCCGCAGTTCGAGCAATGTTGTCGCGCTCGTCACACGATCTCCACGGTCGCGGTGCCGAAGAGGCCCTGAGGCCGGACGTTCATGAGCGCCACGAGCAGCGCGCCGAGCAGGATCAGCCGTGTGGCTCCGCCGATTTGCACGAGCAGGAGGTTCTCCCACACAAACATGACGAGATATAAGAGCGGCGGAAGCAGCAGGGCTCGCCAGAGCCGGCTGAGCTGCGGGTAGATCACGATCGCCGCCACCATCAAGATGTACGCGACGTCGGAGATCTTCACCGGGTCCTTCGGTAAGAGCATCCAGTGGTTCAGGGCACGCGCAAAGACGCCGGACCCAATCGCCTGTCCGTCGACGAGACGTGGATACGCGGCCGCAGCGATGGCGTGGACCGCGAAGCCGAATGCGACCAGCCCGGCGAGCTCGGCAGCGAGCCAACGCCACGGGCGGAGCTTGACGACCAGGGCAAGCAGAATCGCGCCGTAGAAGAGCGGGCGGGCGTTTACAGACGAGCGGAGCAGCTCGGGCACGCTGCTGACGATCACGGCGCCCACGACGATTCCCATGATGCTGCCGAAGCCGCCGAGGATCATGATCGCGTAGATCGTGATCAGCAGCCCGACGTCATAGTCGCCGGGCAGTGCCGCCGTCGCGATCGTGCCGTAGATCGCACCCGTGAAGCCCGCAACCGCGGCGCCGAAGACGAAGGCGAGCAGCTTGAGCCGGTTCACCGGGATGCTCATCACCTCGGCGGCCAGGGGATCCTCGCGGAGCGCGCGCCAGGCGCGTCCCGTCCTCGATTCGTTGATGAAAGCGAGCAGCACCAAGACGAGCGCGACCGAGATCAGCAGGAGGTAGTACTGCTTCGTCGTGGTGTCGACCTTGAAGCCGAAGAAGTTGAACGGGTCGATGTTCGCGATCCCGTTCGAGCCGCCCGTCAGGTCGATGTGGCCGGCGAAGGGAAAATTGATTCGGTTGGCGTTGTTGACGAAGATGACGAACGCCTGGCCGAAGAACAGCGTCAGGATCGCGAGG
>CATPAS010000233.1 GCA_955652075.1 uncultured Gaiellaceae bacterium
ATTGTTCGAGTTCCCGATGGAGACGTAGAGACGATTCGTGATCGGATCGAACACTACATCGCTTAGATTGGACGATCCGTACCCCAGGGGGATTACTTGAACAATCACCTGGCTGGCAAGGGCAGTCGGCGGAGAGCCGATGAAGAGCGCGACGAAGCGGTCCGGTGGGGACCAGCCGGGTTTGAACAACCGGTCCTCCGCACCGACGAAGCAGACCGGAACCTCACCGAGACCTGCGAGCCCGGCGAAGAACTGCGCATCCGCTTCCGTGTCCGCAACGACGACGTCGGCGGCACGAAAGGCGCGGCGGTCGATTGTCTCGAGGACGCGGGCTGCGAGCGACCCGGCACGGAACCGCCCACGGTCGGAGACGAGCGTGTCCGCGAGTGAGACGAGCGGATTGAAGACGAGCGGGCGGCCGCGCGCCGCGCGGCGTGCCGCCGGTAGGTCGAACTGGCCGGGATAGCCAACGATGAACGCGTCGACGTCGGCCGGCCGGCGTGCGAGCAGCCGCCCCTCCGCGAGGGCGAGCTGCAGCGCGCGCGTCGGTCCCGCCCCCCAGCCGTCACGGTCGCCGTCCCACACAGAGACGTGCTCTTCCAGGACCTCGACGCCTGCCGCGCGCAGGCACGAGATCACCTGCGAGTTGCGCGGATAGCCGCGCTCGTAGGTTCCGAAATAACAGACTCTCAGGAGAGCACTTCGTCGATGAGCAGCTCAGCGCGGTCGTGCTCCTGCGCTCGCTCCTCGTGGTGGCTCGTGATCATCTCGCTGATCAGGCCAAGCGAGAAGAACTGGATCCCGATCACCACGAGCAGCACGCCGAGCATCAGCAACGGGCGTTGTCCGATCGCGTGCCCAAGCACCTTGAGCACCGTGAGGTAGACGAGAATCGCGGAGCCGATCAGACCGAGCAGAAACCCGAACCCGCCGAACAGGTGCAGTGGGCGGTGGCGGTAGCGGCCGATGAACGAGACGGTCAGCAGGTCGAGGAAACCGCGCAGGTAGCGCTCGACGCCGTAACGTGAGCGGCCGTGCTCGCGGGGCCGATGGTTGACCGGCAGCTCGGCGATGCGAAACCCTCGGTAATGCGCGAGCACAGGGATGAACCGGTGGAGCTCCCCGTAGAGACGTAGGCCGTGCACGACCTCCGCGCGGTAGGCCTTGAGGCCGCAGTTCATGTCGTGCAGGCGGACGCCCGAGAACGCGCTCGTGACGCGGTTGAAGATGCGGGACAGAAGACGCCGCGAGAGGGGATCGCGGCGGTGTGTCTTCCAGCCGGTGACGAGATCGAAGCCTTCGTCCAGCTTCGCGAGGAGGCGCGGAATCTCCGCCGGGTCGTCCTGGAGGTCGCCGTCGATCGTGACCACGGTTTCGCCGCGCGCCTGGTCGAAGCCGGCGACGAGCGCCGCGGCCTTGCCGAAGTTGCGGCGCAGTCGCACCACGCGCACGTTCTGCTCGGAGTTGTGCAGCCGCGTCAGCGCGGAGAACGTTCCGTCGGTCGAGCCGTCGTCGACGAAGATCGCCTCCCACGGTGCATCGAGCGGCTCGAGCGCAGACCGAAGCTCGTCGTAGAGCAGTGCCACGCTTCGCTCTTCGTCATGCACCGGTACGACGACGGAGACCACGGCCGCGAGGTTATACGCTGGGCGCAGAATGGCTGAGCTGCTCTCGCTCGAGGAGGCGCTGAAGCGCATTCTCGAGCGGGTGACGCCGCTCGGCCCGGAGACCGTGACGTTGGCGGCCTCGGCGGGCCGCGTTCTTGGCGAGGATGCGCGATCTGTCGTCGATCTGCCGCCCTTCCCCAGCTCGGCGATGGACGGGTTCGCAGTGCGCTCGGCGGACACGCCGGGACGCCTGCCGGTTGTGGCGCGGATCGCGGCAGGCGTGCCCGCAGCGCGTGCGCTCGAGCTGGGCGAGGCCATGGCGATCGCCACCGGTGGCGTCGTCCCGGTCGGAGCGGACGCCGTCGTCCCCCTCGAGTACGTTGTCGAAGATGACAACAAAGTGGAGATTCCCGCGAACGTCGTCCATGGTGACAACGTCCGGCCTCGTGGCGGCGATGTTGCCGCGGGAGAGGTCGTGGTGCCGCGCGGCTCTCGGCTGCGCGCTGCGCAGATCGGTGCGCTTGCCGCGGCGGGGCTGGACCGGGTCGTTGTCGCGCGGCGTCCACGCGTCGCGGTGCTTTCGACGGGCACGGAATTGCGAACGCCTGGTCAGCCGCTCGAGCCCGGCGAGGTGTACGAGGCGAACGGCGTGCTGCTGGCGACAGCGTTCGCCTCCGCCGGCGCCGACGTCGACGTACTTCCTGTTGTCAGCGACAACGAGTCGTCGCACCGTGCTGCGCTCGAGGGAGGCCTCGAGGCCGACGTGCTCGTCACCTCGGGCGGCGTTTCCGTCGGCCCGCACGATCTCGTTCGCCGGATCCTGGGCGAGCTCGGCGTCGAGGAGATCTTCTGGGGCGTCGCGGTCAAGCCGGGCAAGCCGCTCGCGTTCGGCGCGCGCGGCTCGACGCTCGTCTTCGGGCTTCCCGGCAATCCGGTTTCGTCGCTCGTCGGCGCCGAGGTCTTCGTGCGGCCTGCGCTACTGGCGCTGCAGGGCGCGAGCGTCCCCGGCCCGGTGTTCTCCGAGGGGAGGCTCGCGACGGCTGTGCGGCGCAACGCTCACCGCGACGAGTTTCTCCGTGCGCGCTCGATCGCGTCCGAGAACGGCGTGCTGCTCGACCCGGTCCTCGGCCAGGAGTCGCACATGATCGCCCGCGCCGCAGCCGCCGACGCCCTCGTCCTCGCGCCCAGAGGCGAAGGCCAGCTCGGCGCCGGTGAGACCGTGCGCTACTTGCTGCTCGCCTGAGCGGTCAGCTCGTAGGGCTTCGCGCCGCGCGGCTCGACTCGCAGCAACTTCGCGTACGCGATGTAGCGGTGTGATGCAAAGAAGCGCGGGTGGCAAGCCTGCAGCTCGACGAGCTCGTGCCGGGGGGAGCGCAGCACCGAGAGATCCGTCGACTTCACGATGCGATGTCCGGTCACGGCGTAGATGAACGTCCCGTACGGAACCTCGATCGTGATGCGGTCGCCGCTCTGCAGCGTGTCGATGTGTGAGAACGGCGCGAGGAACGTGGTGCGGTGCCCGGCGATGTACACGAGCCTGTTCTCTCCCGGCATGAACGTCCTCTCGTCCCGGCCTGGTCCCTTCTTGAGCGTGTCGTGGTCGGTGCCGTTGACGAGCAGCATGTTCAGGCCCATGCGTGGGACGAGGAGGCGGCCGATCACCTGACCGCGCGCCGAGCTCTTGCGGTAGAGCTTTGCCTCTCGCGCGATGCTCTCGCGCTCTGCCGCCTGCGTAACGCCGGAGATCTGCGCCACGAACGAGCGCGCTCGCTTCTAGTACTGCGAAGCGAGCTGGCGTTGCTCCCACTTTGTGTAGAGCGCGGTGAACGGATCCTGCCACTGCCACACGACCAGAGCCCAGAGGAGCGTGAGCGCGCCTGCAACCGCGAGGAACGTTCCCAGAAGACGCACGGCTCGCCGCATCTAGCCCTCCAACGCTTCCGGCAGGCTGGAGGATGCGCGCCGTCGCCGGTCTCGCAGCGCGAGGACGGTTATGCGCACCACCCTGCGAAGTGGACCGCCGGGCGGAAGCTCTGCCGCAGCCGGGTACGGAGCGTAGCGTCGTGTGGTCTGGGCGGCGAGCTGTGCGGTGCCCGTCAGCCAGACAGAGAGGAGCGGCATGACGACGAAGGGCACTTAGCCGACCGCTCTGAGCTCAGCGAGATACCAAGGCGCATCCCAGCCAAGCCCGTACCGCCCTGCGAAAGAGCCGATCAGAAGCGCCGGGCCGGCAAAGCCGAGGGCGAGCACGCCCAGCCTGACGCCGGCCCGCGCACCGCGCAGCTGCGGGAGCCAGAGCCAGACGTGGAGCGAGGGCAGCAGGAAAACGAGCGCGAAGGGATTTGTCGCAACCACGAGCAGCGACAGTGTGCCGAGGCAGAGCAGCGAGGCGGTGTGTCCGGCGAGCTCTTCTTCGGCGGTGATCTCGCGCCGCGGGATCAACCGCTCGCGCGCGACGAGCCAGCCGATCAGCGTGAGCACCGCGAGCGCGAGCAAAGCCGTTGCCGGCCAGTTGTGTGCGATCGGGCTCGACGGCGGGATCGGCCGTGCCGCGCCGGTCGGCCACGCACCCAGCAGTCTGAAGAGCTCGAACAGACCCACGACCCACGCCCAGAACCCAAGCCTGCTTCGGTACGCACGGAGCGCGGGGGCAAGCGCGATGTGTCTTCGCCTGCAGCGGGCGAAGAGATCGATCGCTGTTGCCAGGAAAGGCAACAGACAGGCGATTAGCACGAGCTCGACGGCCCAGCCGCGGATGAGGCGTGAGCCGAGATACAGGTACGTGGTGGTTCCCTGCGCGAACTCGAGACCTGCGTCCAGGGCCCCGAGCGCGTCCTGTGCAGCGCGGCCCACCTGGGCGAGCTTGTCCGCGCGCAGCCGGTCCGTGGTGTCGCTCAGAGGATCGGGAGGGTTGTCGCCGGCAGTCGTGATCGTGACGGCGGCGATGCCCTGCGCGAGGAACGGCGCCTGCTCGTACAGCGAGAACGGAAAGCCCAGATCGACCAACTGGCTGAGCGCCCCTGGGCGCGCGGGTTGACGCCCCGTTTGCGCCGCGACGCGCGCAGCGATCGTCTGCAGGAAGGTTCCCGACGGGTTGCGAGGAGTGTCCCCGCTGAAGTCCAATCGGATGGGCCCGTTGCCTCCGACCGAGTCGAGGTTGATGACTCCGGCGACGTCGTTGCGAAAGGGGGAGTGGGTCGCGAACCAGGCGGCGCCGACCCCGCCGTATGCGCCCCCGTCTGTCGAGAGGAAGAGGATCGTATGGTTCGGACGCAGCTGTCCGGTGGGTAAGCCGGGCGGGACGCCGTACGCGCGGGCGAGTTGAATCAACATCGCTGTTCCGGACGCGTTGTCGTTCGCGCCCGGGCCGCGTCCGTCGTTGTCGCGGTGCGCCATCACCACGATCGTCCGCGGTGAGCGGCCGACAGCTTCGGCGACGAGGTTCTGCAGCTCGACCTTTCCTCGTCCGGGGATGACGGCGCTGAAGCGCTCGGTCCGGATCGGCAATCCGTACGGCGCGAGTTGTTCGCGGAACCAGGTCGCCGCCGCGAGTGCCTGTGGTGAGCCTGGTTGTCGGTATGGACGGCCGGCCAGGTCGTCTGCGAGTTTCTTGGTCGTCTCTCCGTCGAACGCCGGGAGGAATGCGCGCGGGAGCGGAGCCGGCCGCGCCACGCTGAAAGCGGCCACCAGGAGCGGCAGTCCGACGAGCAGCCAGGTCCCGCGGTAGAGACGCCCGTTGACCGGTCGCTGCAGTGAGCCGGGACGGGCCCGGCGCCGCTCGGTCCGGGGCGGAACGGAGGCCATCCGGGGCTATAGTAGGCGCCGAAGAACCCGGCACCTGTCCGGCAGGCTTCCTTAGCCGAGACGACATGCCCGACTCCTCGACCATCCTCCTCGTCGACGACGAGGACTCGATCCAGAAGCTGCTCGCCTATCCGCTGGAGCGCGAGGGCTACCGGGTGCTGCAGGCGCGGGACGGCGAGGAAGCGCTGAGGCGCTTCGCCTCGGAGCACGTCGACCTGGTCGTCTTGGACATCATGCTGCCGAAGCTCGACGGGCTCGAGGTGTGCAAGCGCTTGCGGGCCGAGAGCGAAGTCCCGATCATCATGCTGACTGCTCGCGATGACGAGCTCGACAAGGTGCTCGGGCTGGAGCTCGGCGCCGACGACTACATCACGAAGCCCTTCTCGATCCGGGAGTTCCGGAGTCGCGTCCGCGCCCTCCTCCGGCGGGCCTCCGTCTCACGGCAGATCGACGAAGACGGCGAGGTGATCTCGGCGGAGGGGTTGACGATCGACCTGGCGCGCCGTGCGGTCGAGGTCGGCGGCAGCCGGGTGCAGCTGACATACGTCGAGTTCGAGTTGTTGCGCATCCTCGCCTCGCATCCGGGACGCGTGTACAGCCGCCGCATGCTCCTCGAGGCGCTCTGGGGCGGGGCCGACTACCGCGAGCCGAGGACGATCGACGTCCACGTTCGGCATCTGCGCGAAAAGCTCGAGCGGGACCCGGCCGATCCCGAGTACATCCTGACCGTGCGCGGCGTCGGCTACCGCTTTCGCGACCGGTGAATCCTCTCCGGAGCGTCGGCGCCCGTCTCGGGCTCGGTCTCGCGGTGGTCGTGGCGGCCGCGCTCGTGCTGGTCGACCTGATCGTCGTGCCGTCGCTCGAGCGGAACCTCATCAATGCCAAGTTGACGCTGCTCAAGGAGGCGGCGCCCACCGTGGGTGCCCGGCTCGCGAACAGCTCGAGCTTCACGCTCGACGACACCATTCAGACCGCTGCGGCGAGCGTGGACGCGAGAGTCGTCTACTTCACGCCGCTCACCTCCAACACGCTG
>CATPAS010000234.1 GCA_955652075.1 uncultured Gaiellaceae bacterium
AGCACTGCCGGAGGCGCGCCTCGACGCCTTCGCCGCTTCGCCCGCGCATGGGGTGCGGCCTACTCGTGTCCTGCGCGCGATCCACGAGGGCGAATCCTTCCGGCAGGGCGGCCACCTCCGGCCGCTCCTGCGCATCCATCCAGGTGATCCCGGACCGATCGTCAGCGGCCACGAAACCCGCGCCGGCCAGCAGGCCCAGCAGCTCGAAGTCGTCGTCACGAGCGAGCACCTCGACCGCTTCGGGCCCCAACGCGTCCATGATTTCGACGGCGCGCGCCCAGACGATGCGAAGCGGGACGGTCGAGGCACTGCGAATGACGATGGGATCGCACCCCCACGCACGACCCCAGTCCGTCAGTACTACGGCGGCAACGGGCCCCCTGTCATCGACCCAGAAGTGCTGGTTGATCGCGTCCGAGCGCCGAGGCGTGCGCCACCACCACTGCAGATCCGCCGCTTCCCATAACCCCGCTTCCGCATCCGTCAGCCGAGCCCTCTGCAGGAGTTCCGTCGCGAGAGCCAGGTACTCGAGGCTCGACGCCCGCACCTCATGGACTTCCATGCGCCCATGTTATGAAGGTAGGCGCGCGGCCGCGCTTAACGCGGATGGCCCGTCAGGCGAGTGAAGCGATTACCCGTGTGAGACGCGCCGGACGCCGACGAGTGGCGACCCGTAAGACCCCAACCTCACCACTTGGACTCGGGTGCCGGAGTGCGGCGCATGCACCATGCGGCCCCGGCCGATGTAAATACCGACGTGTCCGAGCCCTGAAAAGAAGAGCAAGTCGCCGACCTTCATTCTTGATCGCGCTATGTGCCGGCCTTGGTCGTAGAGCGCGTACGAGCTGTGCGGAAGTTCAATGCCCAGCCGGCCGTACACCCAGTAGACGAGCCCCGAGCAGTCGAAGCCGCCGGCGGGGGAGGCGCCTCCCCATCGATAGGGCACGCCGACCGCTCTGACGGCGATCGCCGCGGCTCGCTCGCCGATGGTCGGCTTCGGAACCGCGGGGATCGGAGCATGCTTAGTCGCCCTCGTCCCGGCAACCGCCGCGGCCGCACCCTCCGGCTGGCCTGCGCAAGCACAGCCGAAGAAGATCGCGGCAAGTGCGAACGCAAGCAGATGGCTGCGGAAGGGGGTCGGCATGGAGGAAAGAGAACGACGGGCCGCAAATCACGTGTTCGCGGCCCTGGCCTGTTCTTAAGCGTCGGAGCGTAGTCAGGAAACCAGCGCTGTCTACCCCCATTTGCGTTCGTGGCATCGGCCACACACTCATGAAGAGGCCTCATAGCCGGATTCGGTATCGCCGCTCGACCGCGCGAACACCGGGACCGAGGCGGACGCGAACGAGCGCCGTGGCAGGACCGCGCAGGCGGCCGCGGTAATGCAGCGTGAGGAGAGCACGGTCGCCGGGGGGCAGCGCGCGCGGGGCAAGCGGACGTAGGCGGGCCACCTGTTTCCCGCGCCGGTAAAGCGAAGTACTGACCTGGCCACGCAGTTCCACCGTCACATTGCCGCGGTTCGCGATCGAGACGAACATGAACCGCCCGCTGCGCGCCGGACGGACACGAAGACCGCCCAGCGCGACGTGGCGCACGATCGGCCCAGGCACCCGCACACTGACGCGGACCCCGAGGCGCACGTGCAGAGTGACGCGACCACCTCGCATCGAGCGCGTCGTGAGTAGGACGAGGACCGGATGGTCGCCCGGTTCCGCACCACGAGGTCGCCTGGCACGGAGTGTCAGGACACCACTCCTGCCGGAGCGGAGGAGCAAGCGTCCGGGCACGATCTTCAGCAAAGTCGTCCCCGCCGCCTGCGGGGTGATAGCTCGCCGGGCGACGGCCACGACGACCTGCTCGGTCCCGTCGTTCCGCACGTTGATCCTTCTCGATCCAGGCGCGGCGATTGCCAGCCGTGCGGGGGAGACGGAGAGCGCGACGCGAGGGCGATCGGCGCCCGCCCCCTCCGCGTAAGAGGCGGGCGCCAGCACAAGCCCGGTGAAGACCGCGAGCGCGAGGACCGGTCTCACCGAGCGATCGCCGTGAACGTGACGGTCGAGGTGTAGCGGCCGGTCGTCACGAGCGGCAACGGAGAGGAGAAGCCGATGGTCGTCGCCCAAACGTCTCCGCCCGCCGTGCTCGGCCCGGACTTCGTGCCGACGGTCAGCCCTGCAGCAGGAGTTATCGGAACCGGAACGAGCGCGCCACCAGTGAATGCGCCGCCGAGCGCTCCGCCGGCCGGTGCGGTCGCCGCGAGTGCCAGCGGCAGGTCGGCCGGAGCAAACGCAGTGCGAGCCACGACGAGCGAGTAGCCGGCCGTATTGTTGCTCGACACGGTGACCCGCTCGGGAAGCGGCGTCGGTCTATCGCCGGACGTGAACGTGCCGAAGCTGAGCGAGGGATGGTCGAGTGAAACGGAGAGCACCGAAGCCACGTCCAGGTCGACGTTCACGGAGCCAGGCCCGGGAGGAGCGGTTGCGCCACACGAGTGCGCAGGGGAAGTCGAGTTCCGGGGTGCGGGCGGGCCCGCAGCGAAGTCCGTCGCGTTGTTGCCCGTGTCCGTGCAACCGTCGTTCGCGCGGAGCGCGGCCGATGTGCTGGCAAGCCCCGCAGCCGAACCAGCGCCTTCGAAGTCGCTCGCGTCTCCGTAGCCGACGAGATCCTCCACGAGCTGGTTGGCCGAGCAGCTTCCAGCTGCTGCGCCACACGTGAGCGCA
>CATPAS010000235.1 GCA_955652075.1 uncultured Gaiellaceae bacterium
CTGGGAAGGGTTGGACGGCTCGTCGGTCGTGGCCGAGTACCTGCCTGCGGGTTATGACAACGCGGCGTACCTCTTCGACATCCCGGGCCCGGTCGACCTTCGTCCCTTTGAAGAACGCTTCTCGCTCTGGTTCCGCGGTGACCCCGTGCTCGGGATGGTGGGCACCGACCACATGCCCTTCGTGCATGAGTTCTCGAAGCGCGTCCCGGACGGCGCGACCGTCGGCACGCTCGGTGACTACCTCGCCGACGCACCGGAGGAAGGACTGTCGCACTGGCGCGGCGAGATGCGTTCAGCTGCGCGCGCGAACCTGCTGCCGGGCGTCGTCTCCGCCCGAATCGACCTGAAGGCGGCGTGCGCGCGCGCCGAACGGTGGCTCGAACGCTACGCCGAGCCGCTGCAAGCCCTGTACGGCGGGGATTGGCCCGAGCCGTTCCTCGCGCAGGCGTGGACGCGCATGTTCCAGAACTCCGCGCACGACTCGATCTGCGGCTGCTCGGCGGACGAAGTGTCGGCGCAGGTCCTCGTGCGCTACGCGGAGGCCGAGCAGATCGGACGCGAGCTCGCGCAACGCGCTGTCGCGCGCATCGCCGCGGAGGTCTCGCGCGACGCCTTCGTCGTCGTGAACCCCTCACCGCTGGAACGCTCCGACCTCGTGGAGCTCGAGGTCGTCGTTCCCGACGACTGGGAGGCGGTCGGCCTCGAGCTTCCCGACGGCGCGCGCGTCCCGACGCAAGAGGTCGGCCGCCAGGAGCCGCTGCTGTGGGAGACGAAGCTGGTCGGCGCGGAGGTACCGGTGGCGATCGCGCGCCGGCTTCACGGGCGCGAGCTCTTCGGCCGAGTCGTGAACGGCTTTCGGATCGAGGACGGGCGGGCGACGCTGGA
The DNA here is from genome assembly GCA_955652075.1 of uncultured Gaiellaceae bacterium. Lineage (GTDB taxonomy): Bacteria > Actinomycetota > Thermoleophilia > Gaiellales > Gaiellaceae > 3-1-20CM-4-69-9. The sequence continues at coordinate 886 of CATPAS010000235.1, forward strand.
GGTCGGTGACAGGCCGGATCCAGAGTGGTTCGACGTCGAGCAGCTCGTCCGCGAAATCACGTTCGCAACCGCCGAAGGCGAATGGACCCTGCGGGTCGTCGCGCGCCCGAAACGGACCGTCCTCGCAGCAGTGACCGCACCGCCCCTCGGCTGGACGAGTGTCCGGCCGGTACGTGTCCAGGGGACTGTCCCTGGGACATGTCCTTCGGTTGACGTCTCGCAGCTGACGCGGATCGTGCGCGGCAGCGACGCCGGCGACAGCTACAACTACGCGCCGCCTCCCCGCGACGTTCTCGTCGACACACCGATCGATGAAGGGCTCGAGCTGCTCGCTGACGGACCGCTCCGCCGCGTCGAGGTCTTCCATCGCACGTACATGTGGGACGGAATGCGGGTCGAAACGCAGACGCGCTTCGAGCAACGCGCCGACGAGCCGTTCGTCCGCATTCGCATCGACTTCGACAATCCGTGCGAAGACCAGCGCGTCCGCGTGCACGTCCCGCTGCTCGAGCCCGCCGATCGGTCGTTCGCCGAAGGCCAGTTCGGAATCGTCGAACGCAGGCTCGAGCCCGAGGGCGGCTACGGCGAGGTGGCGATTCCGACCTACCCGGCGGCTGCACTCGTCATAGCGGGTGGCGTTGCGCTGCTCCTCGACCATGTCACCGAGTACGAGGTCGCCGGCGACGAGCTCGCGCTGACGATGCTCCGTTCAATCGGGTTGATCAGCCGCACCCAGCACCCGTGGCGCGAGGATCCTGCGGGCCCTGCGCTACCGATCCCGGCCGCGCAGCTGCATGGGCCGCGCAGCTTCTCGTTCGCGTATCACCCCGGCACCGAGGCGATCGTCGCGCAAGCCGAGCGCTATCGTCATCCGTTCCTGACGGCGCACGGAACTGCCGAGGCCGGAGACCTTCGTTCGCGCCCTGGGCCCGCCCTCGAGGGCGCCCCGAGCGTCGTGCTGACCGCCTTCCAACCGGGGCGCGCACGCGTCGTCAACGAGAGCCCGGACCCGCAGAGCGCCCACTTCGCGGGGCAGCAGCTGGACCTCCGTCCCTGGGAGATCCGGACCGTCCCGCTTATACGCGGTACGCCCTAGCGCTTCGCGATGACGAAGTCGCTCTGTCCGATCAACGGACCGTACTTGTGAGCCGTGCGCTTGCCGACGCCCGGATAGACGTACCAACGGTAACGGCCGAGAGCGAGCTTGCGGACTTTGCCCTTGTACGTCCAGGTCTTCCTCATCCGGTAGCGCGGCTGCAGCGGCCAGACGCTCATGACCTTGCGCCCGCTCACGCTGAGCGAGGCAACACGACGTAGCGCCTTGGCGACCCCGTAATAGACCTGCAGGTTGTAATAGGAGGCTCCGGTAACGGGTCGCCACGCCAGCAGCGGAGGACTCGTGGCGACGGACCCTCGCGCGGGCGAATAGAGCTTGGCCCCCGGCACGATGCTCACGCTTTCAGTCGCCTTGTTGCCGGCCTCGTCGAAGGCGTTGATCGTGTAGACGTACTTGACCTTGTTCGTCAGGCCCGTGTCCTCGAAGCTCGAGGCGAGGCCCTTGAAGACTGCCGATGGATCGGCACCCGCCGTGCCCGGCGTTCGGTCGATCTCGATCGCTTTCGTGTCCGGCGACGCCGTCCAGGTCAACGTGGCGGTTCCGTCGTCCCAGTCGAACCCGAGGTTGCTGATCGTCGGCGGGGTGGCGTCGTACTTGAAAGCAGGGGACGTGCCGCCGGCTCGGTTGCCGGCGTTGTCCGTGCAGGTCCCGCTGATGGTCGTACTAGTCGTGTCGGGGCCTGGGTACGTGACGTCCGTGCACGAGTTGATGACGGAGCCGCCGTCGCTCACGTGGAAAGTCACCCTGACCGGATGGTTGTACCAGCCGTTGCTGTCGGGCGGACGATCGA
>CATPAS010000236.1 GCA_955652075.1 uncultured Gaiellaceae bacterium
ACGCTCCTCCGACGAGCGCGCCGTCGACGTCGGGCTGGCTCAGGAGAACCGCGGCGTTGTCCGGCTTGACGGAGCCGCCGTAGAGCACGGGGACGTCCAGCAGCGACTTGATGAACGCATGCGCCTCCTGCGCGATGTCCGGCGTGGCCGTCTTCCCCGTTCCGATCGCCCACACGGGCTCGTACGCCAGGACGAGGTTGTCGTCGGCCTCGAAGGCGGAGACCTGGCGTCGCAGGACGCTCTCGGTTTCGCCGCGCTCGCGCTCGTCTTCCGTCTCGCCGACACACGCGATGACGAACATCCCCGTCGCGAGCGCGGCTCGTGCCCTGTTCCCCGCTGTCTCGTCGTTCTCGCCGAAGTACTGGCGCCGTTCCGAGTGCCCGACGATCGCGCCGTAGACACCCAGCTCGAGGAGCATCGGCGCCGAAACCTCTCCGGTATACGGCCCCTCCTCTTCCCAGTGCACGTTCTGGGCCGCAACCGCGATCTCCGTGCCGGCCAGCAGCTGGACCGCGACCGCGAGGGACACGAAGGGCGGGCAGACGACGACGTCCACGCCTTCGAGCTCCTCATCGCGGAGCCCGAGGCAGAACTCAGCCGTCTCCGCCGGGCCTTTGACCATCTTCCAGTTCCCTGCGATCAGCGCCAAGTGCCAGATCTTACGGCGGTTGAGCGTGCGGTCCGTCCGGCGAAAGCGGCATCGTCGGTCTCCGCGGATCGACGAGGCGATCGTAAAGGACGTTTCGGTGGTGTCAGGCGGCTGCGGGTATGGCCGCGACCCCGGGCAGTTCCTTGCCTTCGAGGAGCTCGAGTGCCGCCCCACCTCCGGTCGAGAGCCAGGACACCTTGTCGGCGAGCCCGAGCTCGCTCAGCGCGCGTGCCGAATCGGCGCCGCCCACGACCGAGTGGCCGCCGGATGACGCCACCGCTTCGGCGACGGCCTTCGTGCCCTCGCCGAAGCGAGGCCACTCGAAGACGCCCATCGGCCCGTTCCAGAAGATCGAGCGGGCCTGCGAGATGTGTCGCGCGAACAGTTCACGAGTCGCCGGTCCGATGTCGAGCCCGAGCCAGCCGTCCGGCAGAGCATCGTATGGCACCACTTTGGCCTCGGCATCGGCCGCGAACTCGCTCGCTGCAACGACGTCGACGGGAAGCACGACGTCGAATGGGAGTGGATTGTCGGTTCTGATCTGCTCGGCCATCTTCCCGCCGACCAGCACGGTGTCTGCTTTCCCGCCGAGATGCTCCAGCACGCCGAGCTTGTCCTCCACCTTTGCGCCGCCCGAGATGAGGACGAAGGGGCGCTCCACCGCGCCGAGAAGCTTGCCGAGCTCGGTCAGCTCACGTTCGAGCAAGAGGCCGGCGTAGGCGGGAAGCAGCTGCGCGACGCCGACCGTGGAGGCGTGCGCCCTGTGCACGGATCCGAACGCGTCCTGCACGAACAGGTCGTTGCCGTCGGCGAGCTCCCGCGCGAACTCAGGGTCGTTCTTCGTCTCTCCCGGGCTGAAGCGCGTGTTCTCGAGCACGCGAATGCGATCGTCGGGCAGGAGCTCCCGCAGCCGGTCGGCGACGGGGCGAATCGAAAATACAGGGTCTTCGCCCTTGGGCCGTCCGAGATGCGAGCAGACCGTCACTTCGCCGGCTTTGCGCTCGAGGAGCAGTTGAAGCGTCGGCAGCGAGGCCCGGATTCTTGTCTCGTCCGCGATGCGCCCGTCTACCAGCGGGACGTTCAAGTCGGAGCGCACGAGCACTCGCTTGCCGGCGATGTCGGCATCGCGCACCGACCGCGGCTTCCGCACCTACGCGGAGACGGTCGCCGGGATGTCGGCAGCGATCTTCGCGACGACGTCGACGAGCCGGCAGCTGTAGCCCCACTCGTTGTCGTACCACCCGAACACCTTGGCCATCGTCCCGTTCGCCATCGTCAGATCGCTGTCGACGATGCACGAGTATGGCGAGTGGATGATGTCGGTGGACACGAGTGGATCGTCCGCGTACCGAAGAATGCCCTCGAGCCGCCCGGCTTCCGCGGCTGCTCGGTAGGCCGAGTTAACTTCATCGACAGTCACCTCGCGACCGAGGCGCACGACCAGGTCCGTGATCGATCCCGTCGGGACCGGCGCACGAACGGAGATCCCATCAACCTTTCCCTTCAACTCCGGCAGTACCAGCCCAATCGCACGAGCCGCACCCGTTGATGTGGGAATGAGGTTGATCGCGGCCGCGCGCGCCCGGCGCAGGTCCTTGTGCGGCAGGTCGAGGATCTGCTGGTCGTTCGTGTAGGCGTGGATCGTCGTCATGAATCCCTGCTCGACCGTGAAGGTGTCATGAAGAACCTTCGCCAGCGGCGCGACGCAATTCGTGGTGCACGAGGCGTTCGAGACGATGTGGTGCTGCTCGGGGTCGTAGGTCTCGTCGTTGACGCCGAGCACGATCGTGACGTCGGGATCGGTCGCGGGCGCCGAGATGACGACCTTCCTGGCGCCGGCGTCGAGATGCTTCTGGGCACCCTCGCGGTCGGTGAAGAACCCGGTCGACTCGATGACGAGCTCGACCTCGAGGTCTCCCCAAGGCAGTGCAGCCGGGTCGCGCTCGGAGAGCACCTTCAACTCGGACTTGCCTGCCTTGATGACGCCGTCACCGACCTCGACGTCCTCGTCCAGCTGCCCGAGCACGGAGTCGAACTTCAACAGGTGCGCCATCGTCTTCGCATCGCCGAGATCGTTGATCGCCACGATCTCGAAGTCGTCCGCGCGTTCAAGGTGAGCGCGAAAGAAGTTCCGCCCAATGCGCCCGAATCCGTTGATCCCCACGCGTGTCTTGGCCATGCCCCGAGTCTAAATGAGCACTCGCAACGAAGAGCGATCCATTAGGCGGCACGCACGTCCGGCCGTTTAGTGCGGAGG
>CATPAS010000237.1 GCA_955652075.1 uncultured Gaiellaceae bacterium
CACGCGTCGCCGAGCAGGCGGCCGCGCTCGTGCGCGCCGACGAGTGCCCGAGCGGCGTGATGACCGTCGTGGTCGACGCTGACCAAGTTGCGTTGCAGGTCCACGAGTCGGTCGGTCATCCCACCGAGCTCGACCGCGTGTACGGCACGGAGGCCTCGTACGCCGGCACGAGCTTCCTCAAGCCGGGCGACCTCGGCTCGCTGCGTTACGGATCCGAGCTCATGAACATCACCGCGGACCCGACGACAGAGGGCGGTCTCGGCAGCTTCGCGTTCGACGACGAAGGCGTCCCGGCCGAAAGAATGCCCATCGTGGAAGGCGGCCTGCTCACCGGCTTCCTCACCTCACGTGAGACCGCGGCGCGCCTCGGCGCCGGCAGTGGCGGCTCGATGCGCGCGGACGGTTGGAACCGAATGCCGCTCGTGCGTATGACGAACCTCCACCTCGAGCCGGGCGAAGGATCGCTCGAAGACCTGCTCGCGGACGTCGAGGACGGCCTGTACATGGAGACGAACCGCAGCTGGTCGATCGACGACAAGCGGCTCAACTTCCAGTTCGGCACGCAGGTCGCGTGGGAGATCAGGGGCGGCAAGCTCGGACGCATGTTCCGCGATGCGACGTACACCGGAATCACTCCGGAGTTCTGGGGATCGCTCGACGCGGTCGCGGGACGCGACTCCTGGCGGTTGTACGGGATGACGAACTGCGGGAAAGGACAGCCGGGCCAGAGCGCGCACGTATCGCACGGCGCCGCTCCCGCGCGCTTTCGGAACGTGCAGGTCGGGGCCCGGTCGTGAATGCACTCGACGTCGCGAAAGCCGCACTGGAGACCGCGGGGAGCGAGGCGGAAGCCGTTGCACGCGTCGAGCATTCCGGGCTCGCGCGCTTCGCAAGGTCGGAGGTGCACCAGCCGACGCTGATCGAGAACGCGATGGTCACGCTGCGGGTCGTCCACGAGAACCGAATCGGCGTCGCGACGACGAACAGGATCGACGAGGCCGGGCTCGCAGAGCTCGCGCGGCGGGCAGCCGACGCCGCCGAAAGCGCGCCGGCCGACGACACCTTCCCAGGGCTCGCACCGCCCGCGGACCCACCCGCCGTCGAGGGCTACGACGAAGAGACCGCAGCGCTGGGGCCTGACGACCAGGCTCACCTGGCGGCGGCGGCGATCGACGCGGGCGGCGACATCCCGGTCTATGGCTTCTTCACGAGCGCCGTCTCCGAGCTCGCGGTCGCGTCCTCGACGGGACTGTCCGTCCATCAGCCGATGACGGATGCGATCGCGCTCGTCGTCGCAGCAGACGAGAACGGCTCGGGCTACGCCGAGCAGACAGCCTGGCGCGCCGGCGGCGTCGATCCGACCGTCGTCGCGCGGGAGGCAGCAGAGAAGGCAGAGCGGACCAGAGGCGCCGTCGAGATCGATCCCGGCGTGTACGGCGCGGTGCTCGAGCCGTACGCCTTCGCCGAGCTGCTCGACTATTTCTCGCACGACTCGTTCGGAGCGCTCGGACTGCTCGACAAGCGCAGCTACTTCACCGACCGCGTCGGTCAGAAGGTCTTCGACGAGAAGATCTCGATCGCGGACGACGCGCTCGACCCGCATGGCCTCCCGAAGGCATTCGATTTCGAAGGCACGTCCAAACGGCGCGTCCCCCTCGTGGAAGCGGGCGTAGCCCGCGGTGTCGTCTGGGACCGGGCGACGGCAGCACGGGCCGGGGACGGTGCCGAGTCGACCGGCCACGCGCCGCCCGCCGAGCTACGCGACTGGGGCCCGCTCCCATCGGCGCTGTCAGTGCTGCCCGGCGAGGCCGAATCGGTGGACGAGCTCGCAGAGCTGGTCGGCGACGGCCTCTACATCACCCGACTGCACTATCTCGGGGTCGTGCATCCGCGCGAGGGAATCATCACCGGGATGACACGCGACGGGACGTTCCGCATCCGCGACGGCAAGATCGCCGAACCGCTCCTCAACCTGCGCTTCACAGTCGCTGTCCCGGACTTCCTGCGCGACGTCTACGGGCTCGCGAACAGGGCCGCGCTCGTGAACTCGCAGAACTTCTACGGCGAGCGTTACCCGTACGGGGTCATGGTGCCGGCGATCGCGTCGAAGCGCTTCACCGTCACGGGCGTCGGCTCGAAGCCCGGGATCTGACTGCCGCGTAGTCGACGTTCCCGAGCACGTCCTCGCGCCAGCCTTGCAGTCGCGGAGACACGAGTCGAGCGTCGACGACCCACGCAACCGGAATGACGCGCGCCGAACCCCACAACCCTTCGTCGACAAGCTCGAGGTCACGAAGCTGCTCTGTTGCGCCTAAGGCGCGCAGCAGCACGTCGCGAGGGTTCAACTCGTTGCGCAAGATGAGCTCAGCAGGAATCGCCTCCTTCTGCGGATAAACGGCAAGCACGCGTTGGAAGCTCCCCTGGGCCGGCAGGAGCGGCCCGGTAGAGAGCTGTGGGCCGAGGCCGAAATCGCGCCACTGCGCGTAGAGAAGTCGCGCCCCGGCACGCAGCGCCGGGTCGGTTGGAACAGAGATCCTGACCCGGCGGCGCGGCAGCGACGGTATCGCGCCGAGCGCGCGGCGAAACCGTGCCGGGTCCGCCTTCTCGCCGCCGAGGAAGCCGTACGCGCTCGAGCCGGCGAGCTCTGAGATCAACGCCTCGTAGTCGCCGCGGTTCGCAGTGTCTCGATAGGCAAGCAGAAGTCCGTCACCGATCGGGTCGAACGTCACCAGGTCGATACCGAGCAGCGTGCGCGCTCTCACCGCGCTCCCGAGCTGCTCGTCTGCCTTCGTGGCAAAGATGTCGCCGAGCGGAACCGGCGCCTCGTCCAGCTTCCCCTGTCTGAACTCCCGCACGGCTGCGCGCGCAGCGAGGCGTCGGAACTGCAGCGTCAGTCCCGCGCGCCGTGCGACTACGAGCCGCTTCGTTCCGCTGACGAGCCGGAACGGGCCGGCGATGAAACGCGGGGCGGCTGCAACCGCCGTCAGCGCGTACGGAAAGCGACGCCAGGGAAACCGCAGCCGGATGGACAGGGTCGTCGCGTCGGCGGAGATCCGCTCGGCCTGCGCGAAGAGCCAGCGCGCCGGCGCGCCGCGAAGCCGCGCCACGCGACGCAGCTCGGAGGCGATCGAAGGTGCCGAATGGTTGCAGGTGAACGTCCAGCGCCGGAAGTCGGGAGACGCCTTCCAGGCCGTGCAGAGCCCCGGAACGACTGCACCGGTGGAGGGGTCGGTTCGAAGCGGAGTCGAGTAGAGCGCACGCGCAAGCGTCGTCTCGTCGCGGCCAACCGCGAACGCGGGATCGAGCGGCCAGCGAAAATCGGTGAGCCCGACCCGCACGACATTCGGCGGTCCCGGTGCAGCCGGCGGCCGTGCGTGCGAGGCGTGATTCGAGCCACAGCCCGCGGCGACCAGCGCCAGGGCCGCGCAGAGCGCCGCTACTTCAGTGCGTGAAAGAGCAGGATGCAGTTCACGACGAAGAGGATGCCGACGACGACGGTCAGCCTCGTGAGGTTGCGCTCGACGATGTGGGTACCGCCCTGCGAGGCGGGCGTGAAGCCCATTCCGCCGAGGCCGGCGTCCCGGCCGGAGTGCATGAGGATCAGGCCGACGAGGGCCATCGAGAGCAGTACCTGGGTGACTGCGAGTGCCTGAACCATCGCGACCGCAGGGTAGCAGCGGCCCTGGTAGCAGAGGCCCGATGCCCGCTAGCGTGCGACTTCGAGGATCGCGTCGATCAGCTCCGCGGCAATGCGATCCTTGGTCACGTAGCCGGCAGCTCCGGCCTCTCGCGCGAGGTCGACGTCGACGCGCGAGTCCGAGCCTGTGAGCATCAGGACACAAGCGTGC
>CATPAS010000238.1 GCA_955652075.1 uncultured Gaiellaceae bacterium
CGGTCTCCTGTCGCAGCTCGCTCGCTGCGTCCAGAGTCGTCATGGCGAAGTAGCCGCCCTCGTCGAGCGTCTCGGTGCCCTTGTCATCGCGAAAGAGGAAGTACTCGAGCTCGGGGCCGACGTTGAACGTGTCGAAGCCGAGCGCGGCCATCCGGTCGAGCGCGCGGCGGAGCACATACCGCGGGTCCCCTTCGTAGGGATTCCCGTCCGGCGTGACGATGTCGCAGATCATCCGCGCCACCCTCGTCTCGCCCTCCTTCCACGGCATCAGCTGGAAGGTCTCCGGGTCCGGGATCGCGACCATGTCCGACTCCTCGATCGCGTTGAAGCCGGTGATCGACGAGCCGTCGAAGCCCATGCCGTCGTCGAGCGCCGCCTCGATCTCGCTCGGCGTGACCGCGAAGCTCTTGAGATGGCCCTCGATGTCCGTGAACCAGAGGAGAACGAACTCGATCGTCTCCTTCTCCATGCGCCCGAGCACCCGCTTGCGTGAGTCCTCGCTCGACGTCGCCCTGTTCCGTGTCTCGACCTGCGCCATGAAATCCTCCCTTGAAACGCGAAAAGCCCCAGGCGCAGACAACGCGCCCGAGGCTCCATTGCCTCACTGACGGACGGAGTCTATACGGTGACGCCGTGCGGGTACTGGTCACCGGTGGTGCGGGGTTCATCGGCTCGCACTTCGTCAAGCGAATGCTGGCAGCCGGCGAGGAGCCGGTGGTGCTGGACAAGTTCACGTATGCGGGGAATCCGGCCAATCTGCCCGCTGGGATCGACTGCCGGCGGGGCGACATCGCAGCGCGCGGGGACGTCGACCAGGTGGGCCCGGTCGACGCCATCGTCAACTTCGCAGCCGAGACCCACGTGGATCGCTCGATCCTCGGCCCGGAGGACTTCATTCGCACCGACGTGCTGGGGACGCTCGTGCTGCTCCAGGCGGCAGACGAGCTGAGCGCGCGATTCGTCCAGGTCTCCACCGACGAGGTCTACGGCGACGTCGAGCCGGGCTGGTCATCCCGCGAGGACGATCCGCTGCGGCCTTCGAGCCCCTACAGCGCGGCGAAGTCCGGCGGCGACCTGCAGGTGCTCGCTGCGGTGAGGACCTTCGGCGTCAACGCATCGATCACGCGAGGGTCGAACACGTACGGGCCTAATCAGTATCCGGAGAAGGTTCTGCCGCTCTTCGCCACGAACGCCCTCGACGGCGAGCCGCTGCCGCTCTACGGCGACGGGCGCCAGGTCCGGGACTGGCTCCACGTTGACGACCACTGCGCGGCGATCGAGCTCGTTCTCCGCGAGGGAGAGCCGGGCGAGGTCTACAACGTCGGCGCGAACGAGGAGCACGAGAACCTGGAGCTCACCCGGCTGATCGTCGATCACCTGGGCGCGGAACCCTCCCTCGTGCGGCACGTCGAGGACCGCGCAGGGCACGACCGGCGCTACTCGCTCGAGACGACGAAGATCCGATCGCTCGGCTGGGAGCCGCGGCGTGACTGGGAGGAAGGCGTCCGCACGACGATCGACTGGTACCGCGCCAACCGCGACTGGTGGGAGCCGATCAAGCGCTCCGACGGGTTTCGCGAGTACTACGACAAGCAGTACGCGGCGCGTCTCACCTAGCAGCGGCCCTGCGCCTGCTGCCGGAGTCGGTCGATCTCCAGGCGTTATCCCCTGAATCGCGCAAACGATGAGATGAGGGTTCGGTAAAGAACCATGCTGCTCATGAGGCCCTTTGGTAGCCTCGGTCGCGTCCTGGCTGGGGTCAGCCCGATGCGTCGAACCCTCGTAATCGTCTCCGTTCTCCTGCTCGTCGCCGGCTCGGCAGGGCGTGTCCGCACGTCCGCGCTCGCGCAGTCGGTTCCCACCGGGGCCGCGACGTTTCTCATCACCGGCCACGGTTGGGGCCACGGTGTCGGCCTGAGCCAGTACGGCGCGTACGGCTTCGCGCAGAAGGGCTTCCCGTACGACCAGATCGTGCTCCATTACTTTCCCGGGACGGAGCTCGGCGCGGCGCCGGTCTCACGGGTACGGGTTTTGCTGACGAGCGGCGCCGACACGCTCGACCTCGGTTCCACGGCCGACTTCAAGGTCCGCGATGGAACCGGCGTGGTGCACACCGTCGCCGCTGGGCGGTACACGCTGAAGCCCGCGCTCAAGCTGGCCGTGGACGGGCAGGCCACGCCCCGCGCGTTGCCGGGCCCCCTGCTGTTTCAGCCGGGAGCCGCTGCGCTCGGTCTCAAACACCGCTATCGCGGCTCGATCCAGATCGACGTCACGGCCGGCAAGCTGCGAGCGATCAACATGGTCGGGCTGGAGCCGTACCTCTACGGCGTCGTCCCGTCGGAGATGCCCTTCGACTGGCACCCGGAGGCGCTGAAAGCCCAGGCCGTCGTCGCGCGCTCGTACGCACTGGCGACGCGAAGAACAGGTGCCTTCGATCTGTACCCGGACACGCGCAGCCAGGTGTACCTCGGGATCGAGCACGAGCAGCCGTCGACAAATGCCGCTGTCAATGCGACCGCCGGCCAGGTAGTGCTGTACCAGGGCGAGGTCGCCAAGACGTACTTCTTCTCGACGTCCGGCGGACGCACCTCGTCGGCGGAAGACGCCTGGGGAGAGCCTGTGCCGTACCTCGTCTCGGTGCCGGATCCGTACGACTCGATCTCTCCGCATCACAACTGGGGCCCACTCGTCTTCACGGGCACGAAGCTCGCCAAGATGCTGAAGATGAAAGGGCGCGTCGTCGACCTGCAGCCCGAGCTGAACTCGTCCGGCCGGATCAAAGTGCTGAACATCGTGGGAACGGAGAGCACGCTCGCCATGCAGGGCGACGACCTCCGGCGTCTTCTCGGGCTCAGGTCGACCTGGTTCAGCGTCGGCGTTCTGTCGCTGACTGCGCCGGCGCAAACCGTCACCTACGGAGGACGCGGCAAGCTGACGGGCCTCGCACGTGGTCTGTCACAGGTGATGCTGCAAACGCTGCTGGGAGACACCTGGACGAACGTTTCCGCATTGCAGCCCGACACCGACGGCGTCATTACGACGCTCGTGAAACCAACAGTCACCACGCGCTATCGCTTGTCGAGCGGCAAGGTGAACGCCGAGCCCGTACGCGTTCCCGTTGCGCCTCTCGCGCACTTCTATCCGGCGCGAACGCTGGACCGGCTCACCGGCTACGTACGACCGGTGTCGCTCGCCGGGACGACGGTGCTGATCCAGAAACAGCAGGGCGAATCCTGGCCTACGGTCGGCCAGGCCACCGTCGGGGCAAACGGAGACTTTCTCGTCAAGCTGCAGCTTTCGACGGGGGTGTACCGCGCCCGCGTCAACTCGGGCCACGGTTTCGTGGTCGGCTTCTCGCCGGTGCTCCAGGTCTCGACCTCGTGAAGACAGCGGCTCTCGCGGCCATGGCGCTCGCTCTGGCGCCGGTCGCTGCTGCGATTCCGTTTCGCGCGAGCTTCGTCCCGAACGACCCACTCGCGCCGAAGCAGTACTACCTGGCTCAGGACCACGCCTTCGACGCCTTTCCGGCAGACCTGCCCGTCGTGAACCCGGTGCGTGTGGCGATCATCGACTCGGGCATCGACGGGGGCCACCCGGAATTCCCGCGTTCCCGGATCTGGCAGGCCAGGAGCTGGGTTGGAGGCAGTCCACTCAGCGACGAGGAAGGCCACGGCACCTTCGTCGCGGGAATGATCGCGGCCGCCATCAACAACAACGAGGGCATCGCCGGCATGGCGTTTCCCGCGCAGCTCATCATCGCCAAGATCGCACGCTCGGACCAGACCATCGACGTGCGCGACGAGGCCCAGGCGATCCGCTGGGCGGTCGACGTCGGTGCGCGTGTGATCAACCTGTCGATCGGCGGCCTCCGCGATCCGTTCCATCCCCGGCGTGACACCTTCTCGCACATCGAGGCGAGTGCGATCGACTACGCGGTCAGCCACGGCGTGGTGCTCGTCGCGGCCGTCGGGAACTCAGATGACGCACCGCAGTCCCCGTGGCCCTTCGCCAGCTACCCGGCCGCCCTGCCGCATGTGATCGGCGTGAGCGCGCTCAGCCCGACCGGCAACGTCCCGCAGTTCTCCAATCGCGATCGCATCTACAACGACATCTCGGCGCCCGGGCAGGAGATCTACTCAACGCTGCCTCGCGCGCTGACGGCATCCCACCCGCTCTGCCAGAACCAGGGGTACTCCGATTGCGGGCCGGACGAGTTCCGCCACGCGGCAGGAACGTCGTTCGCGGCGCCACAGGTGACGGCGGCGGCGGCGATCCTGATCGCGCTGAAGCCGACGCTCCAGCCGGATCAGGTCATCAACATCCTCGAGCGCACGGCGACGGACGTGAATGCGTCCAACGGTTGCAAACAATGCCCGCTGCAGCGCGACCCGTTCAGCGGCTGGGGACGGCTCGACGTGGCGAAGGCGATCGCCGCCCTCGACGGCGTCCTGCCGCCGCCCGACCGGCTCGAGCCGAACGACGACGCCGGCAGCCACGCCGCCAGGCTCGGCGCGAATGTGACATCCGTCAAGGCGACGATCGACTTCTGGGACGACCAGATCGACGTGTACCGCCTCTATCTGAAAAAGAACGAGAGGGTGAAGCTCACGCTCAACGGGCCCGAGGGCACGACCTCCAATCTGCTGCTCTGGAAGCCCGGGACGAAGAGCGTGAACGATCTCAGCGCCCAGCACTTCCGCGTCGCCCAATCGATCGGGCCCGGCCCGACGCACGTAATCGGCTACAAGGCGCCGTCGGGCGGCTGGTACTACGCGGAGGTCAAGCTCACTGCACGCGGCTTCGGCCCGTACGAGCTGACGATCGCACGCCGCCCGTCGCTAGGAGCTCCCAAGTAGCTCCTCGGGCGGGACGTCGCGCAGGGCTCGCGCCGGATTGCCCACCACCACGACGCGCGGTGGGACGTCGTTGACCACCACTGCGCCCGCGCCGACGAACGCCTCTTCGCCGATCTCCACCGCAGGGCAGAGCACCGCTCCCGCGCCGACGCGTGCTCCACGCTTGATCGTCGGGCCCTTCCGCAGCGAGTGCCGCTTCTCGGTGCGCCCCATGAAGTTGTCGTTCGTGGTGATCACCCGCGGCGCGATGAACACATGCTCCTCGAGCGTGGAGTAAGCCGTGATGTACGCGTCGGCCTGGATCTTCGTCAGCGCACCGATCGTCGTGTCGTTCTCCACGAGCGCGCCGCGGCCGATGACCACGTCCTCACCGACGTCACAGCGTTCGCGGACGCATGCCTGGTCGCCGACGATGACCCGCGCCCCGAGGCGCGACCCTGCGAAGACGATCGCTCCGGTGGACACGATCGTCCCGGGCCCGAGCTCGAGCGGCGGCAGGTCCTCCTGCTTCGTCGTCGAGCGTGGCCCGAGCGTCGGTTGCTTGCCGACGACCGCGTAGTCGAGAATCCTGCAGCCTTCGCCCAGGACCGTTCCCGGATACACGATCGCGGTCTCGGCGACGACTGCCTTCACGCCGTGACGGTTTCGAGCGACGCCTGCAGCTGCTCCAGCGCGCGCACGACCGCCAGGCCGTCGCGCGCGGCGCGGAATGGGTCGCCCTCGCCGCCGACGAGCTTCAAGAAGTGCCGGCACTCGAGGCGCAGCGGCTCGAGCAGCGGAACCTTCGGGCTGTGGATGTCGCCGGTGCGCGTCCGCCACTCGCCGTAGGTCGTCGTCGGCTCTTCGGGCGCCTTGTCGTACACCGTGACCTTGCGCTCGGGCTCCATGTCGTCGAACACCGCCATCTTGTCGCGCCCGACGACCGTGATGCGGCGGATCTTGTGCGGGTCGAGCCAGGACAGATGCAGGTGCGCGATCTTGCCTGACGGAAACCGCAGGTAGCAGAACACGATGTCCTCGACATTCGGGCTGAGAAATGCGTGACCGTGCGCCCACAGCTCCGCCGGCTCCTCGCCGATCAGATAGAGGAGGACCGACAGGTCGTGCACCCCGAGCGACCAGAGCGCGTTCTCGTGCGTCCGGATCGTGCCGAGGTTCTGCCGGTTGCCGTAGACGCAGAGGACGTCTCCCAGGTCGCCCGAGTCGACGATCTCCTTCAGCTTCTGCACGCCCGGGTGGTAGAGGAGCAGGTGGCCCGGCATCAGTACGCGGACGCGCTCCTCGGCCAGCTCGCAGAGCTCTTCCATCTCGACGCCGCGCATGGCGGGAGGCTTCTCGACGAACACGTGCTTGCCCGCCTCGAGGGCGCGACGCGCGAGCTCATGGTGCGTCGGCACCGGCGTCGCGACCACGACGGCATCGACCGAATCGTCGGCGAGCACCTCTTCGAAACTTGCTGTCATCCGCGCAGCGGGGTATCGCTGCGCGAGGTCGGCGCGACGTTCGGGGTCGATGTCACAGAGCCAGGCGAGCTCGGCGAGCTCATCGAAGTTGCGGACGAGGTTCCTGCCCCATTCGCCCAGCCCGACCTGAGCTATGCGAGCCACAGTCACAACTTCCACACTTTGCCGTTGCCCGTGCCGTTCCGACCGGTTGCGTTTCGGAGGTCGACCACGACCTGCGCGCGCTCGACCAGGTCGTCGTAGTCGATGGCGTTGTGCGCGGTGACGATCACGACGCAGTCGTAGCTCTCGGGTGCGTACGCGACGGAGCGCAGGCCGTCGAACCGATCGACATGAGGGTCGTGGTACGAAACCTCGGCGCCGGCCTTGCGCAGAAGCTCGACGATCTTCTTGGCCGGCGACTCGCGCACATCGTCGATGTCCGCCTTGTACGACACGCCGAGGATCAGGATCCGTGAGCCCTTGAGCGACTTCTCCGCACCGTGGTTCAGCGCCTGCGAGATGAGCGAGCGGCAGAAGAACGGCATGTTCGCGTTGACCTTGCCGGCGAGATCGATGAACTCCGTGTAGAAGTCGTACTCGCGCGCCTTCCAGGTGAGGTAGAAGGGATCGATGGGGATGCAGTGGCCACCCAGCCCCGGCCCCGGCTTGAAGCTCATGAAGCCGAACGGCTTCGTCTCAGCCGCCTCGACGACCTCCCAGACGTCGACTTCCATGCGCTCGCACAGCTGGGCGAGCTCGTTGACGAGCGCGATGTTGACCGCTCGGAAGATGTTCTCCAGCAGCTTCGTCATCTCCGCCGCCTCCGGCGAAGAGAGCGGCACGACCGTGTCGACCGCGGATCGGTAGAGCTCCACCGCCCGCTCGGTGCAAGCAGGTGTCAGACCGCCGACCAGCTTGGGTGTGTTCTTCATCGTCCAGTCGGTGCGGCCCGGGTCGACGCGCTCGGGCGAGAACGCAAGATGGAAGTCCGCTCCGGCCTTCATTCCGCTCCGTTCGAGGATCGGCTGCAGGGACTCGCGCGTCGTGCCGGGATAGGTCGTCGACTCGAGCACCACGACCTGCCCCTTGCGGAGTCGAGGCGCGATCTCGGCGGCTGCGCTCTCGACAATGGTGAGGTCCGGCTCGCGGTGGCTGGACAGCGGGGTCGGCAGCGCGATCAGGATCGCGTCGACGTCCTTCAGGGCGTCGTAGTCGGTCGTCGCCGATACCCGACCAGCGTCGACGAGGGCCTTCAGGGTGTGGGAAGGGACGTCGCCGATGTGGCTTTCGCCCCGGTTGATGCCGTCCACGACCTCCCTGTTCACGTCGACGAGAACGACGTTCTTCCCCGCCTCGGCAAAGACCCGCGCAAGGGGCATGCCCACGTATCCGGCCCCGACGATGGCGATGTTTGCTCCCATGCGCGGACAAGGCTACTGAGGAGACACCCCGGCTACACTAGGCACCCGTTTCGGGCCGTTAGCTCAGCTGGTAGAGCAGGGGACTCTTAATCCCAAGGTCGCAGGTTCGATCCCTGCACGGCCCATCGCCGAGCGGCCGTGAGGATTTCCGGCCTTCGCGGAGTAATGTCAGAAGGTTCGCCCAACCCGTGGGGGGTTCTCTTGGCGACTCACGTCGAAACAGGATTTCTGGACGACGCCGAGCGGCAGTACGCCGAGGATCTCGGGCGGCTGCGGCTCCTGCTCGAGGCGTCGTCGACGCTCCTCGGCTCGCTCGAGGTCGAGGCGATGCTTCCAGAGGTGCTCGCCCTCGCTTCCCGGACGCTCGCAGCCGACGCGTACTCCGTCTGGCAGTACGACGCAGCCACTGAGATCTGGAGCGTCGGCGCACGCGCCGGATTGTCGGACGAGTACGTCGCAGCGGCGATGGGGGCGATCCGCGGCAACGCCGCCACCGTGTCTCTCGACGCGCCAATCGTCGCCGAAGACATCGAGAGGACCGAATGGCTGACTCCGGAACACCGGAAGGCGCACGCGGCGGAGGGGACCCGCTCGATGATGGCGCTCCCGCTCCGCTACGGCGAACGAGTCCTCGGGACCCTCGTGTTCTACTACCGCGAGCCACGCAGCTTCGGCGAGGCGGAGAAGAGCACTGCATCGCTCCTGGCGAACCTCGCCGCGGCCGCGATCGGGACCGCCGAGCTCTACCAGGCTCAACGCCGCCTGGCGGAGGACCAGCGCTTCGTCGCCGAGGCGAGCGAGCTCCTGGCCTCGTCGCTCGACTACGAGACCACGCTGGCAAACCTCGCGACCCTCGCCGTCCCGCGCTTCGCCGACTGGTGTGCAATCGACATGGTCGGAGACGATGGCTCGATCCGACGGCTCACGGTTGCGCACGTCGACCCGGAGAAAGTGCGCTGGGCCCACGAGCTCGCCGACCGGTACCCACCGGACCCGCACGCGCAGTACGGGGTCCCGAGCGTCATCCGGACGCAGCAGCCGGAGCTGCTCATGGACATTCCTCCTGAATTGCTGCGCCAGGCGACCGCAGATACGCCGGAGCTCTACGACATCCTCGAGAAGCTCGGGCTGAAGTCGTCGATGTGCGTCCCGCTCGTGGCCCGAAACCGCGCGCTCGGCTCGATCACGTTCGTTTCCGCCGAGAGCGGCCGTCGGTACGAGGAATCC
>CATPAS010000239.1 GCA_955652075.1 uncultured Gaiellaceae bacterium
ATGACCTCCTAGGCGGCATCGCAAGCGACGCCTCAGATCACCAACCGCTGGCGCGGCTGATGACGGGCTTGTTAAACGGTCAAGCCGGCAAAGCCGCCATGACCTCCTAGGCGGCATCGCAAGCGACGCCTCAGATCACCAACCGCTGGCGCGGCTGAGCTCCTCGAACCACCGCAGCCGCTCGCTCCACGGGACAGCAGCGTTCGCAGGTGAAGTCGACGGAAGCACGAACAGGCGCGTGTCACCAAACCGTCGCTCCTGTTCGCCGAGTTGCGGACGCTCGTTGAACGCGCCGCGATAGGCCTCCTTGCCGACGAATCCGATCCAGCCCGGCTTTAACTCCCGACTGAGTCGCGCCAGTCGATCCGCCGCGCCGGCAAAGTCCGCCTTGCGCAGATCCCCGGAGCCCGGTGTCGTCCGCGTGGCGGTGTTCGTCACGCCGATGCGATACGCCAGAAGCTCGAACTGCTCTGTGGGCTCGAGCAAGCGTGGCGTGAATCCCGCCGCGTGGAGGAGACGCCAGAAGTCGTTGCGCGGGTTCGCGAAGTGGACCTGTGCGGCGGCGGACACGCGACCGGGGTTGATCCCGCAGAAGAGCACCCGCAGACCGGGCGCAAGAACGTCCGGAATGGCAGATTCAGGCTGCTTCGGGCTCGGCGAGCTCGTGTGGGTCACGGGCGTCGAGGAACTCCTCGAAACGCACGCGGAGCGCTTCGCCTTCGAGCGCCTGCTCCCGGCGCGCGCGGCGCGGCTCGAGCCTCACGATCCGAACCGTTTCGTCCCAGCCGCCATAACACCGGGCGTAGCACTCAGCCTCGCTGAGCGGCCGCAGACGTCGCATGGCCACACATTACGCCGGACTCCGGACGGTTCCTGCCACAGCTCGGCAGGATACGAGCATGGCGGTCGGCCCCAAGGAGTTCCGGTATGCGATCGGCCTCGACCGCACGGGCCGAGCCACCGCCGACGGGCGCTCGCCGGTCGAGCTCGACGCGGCGTGGACACCCGAGCACCTCGTACTGGCCGGGCTCGCCCGCTGCACGTTGCAGAGCCTCCGCTTCCACGCTGAGCCGCTCGGGATCGACTTCCTCGCGAACGCCTCGGCGTCGGGGATGGTGACCCGCCGACCCGAGGACGGACGGTATGCGTTCGTCGAGATCGACGTGGAGCTCGACCTGGAGCTCGACCCGGTGCCCCCCGGCGAGGAGCTCGCCGCACTGCTCGCCAAAGCGGAACGAGACTGCTTCGTCCGCGCCTCGCTCAAGCCGTCGCCGCGGTACCACTGGAGCGTGAACGGAGCCGCGATCTAGCTTGTGGCTCAGAGCCACAAGCTCAAGGATCCGCTACGACCGCTCGAGCGGAGACATCGTCAAGCCGTGTCCCTGCAGCTGCTGCCAGTAATGCTCGGCGACTTCCTTGTGCCCTGACCAGACGATCGCGCGCCCGCTGTTGTGGATCCGGTCTGCCATCCGCAGCCCCTGGTCGAACGAGACATCGGGGATCGTCGACGACAGCGCAGCGGCCACACCCTCGAAGGTGTTGTGGTTGTCGTTCAGCACGATGACGTTCCAGGGCGCACCGAGACCTGTCCCGGTGCCGCGGTCGATCCGCTCTTTGGTCGCCGGAGCCATGCAGCAATCGTAGTAACGTCTCCGCCGGTGTCCACCGTCACCTACGACGTCGAAGCCGTCCGCGCCCGGTATTCCGCGCTACGCCAGCCGCTGGCCTTCTTCGACGGCCCCGGCGGCACGCAGGTTCCCGACGAGGTCATCGACGCAGTCTCCCGCTACTACCGGGAGTCGAACGCGAACGTGAGCGGACCGTACGAGACGAGCCGCCGGACGGAGGCGCTCGTGACCCAGGCACGACTGACTGCGGGCGGATTCCTGGGCTGCACTCCCGAGGAGACGATCTTCGGCGCGAACATGACGACGCTCGCGTTTGCGCTCACGCGCACGGCCGGGCGCGAGTGGCGCGAGGGTGACGAGATCCTGGTCACGAAGCTCGACCACGACGCGAATGTGTCTCCCTGGCTCGAGCTCGCTCTCGACAAGGGGCTCGCGGTCCGGTTCGTAGACATCAACGACGACACGACGCTCGATCTCGAGGATCTCGAACAGAAGCTCTCGGACCGGACGCGTGTTGTCGCGTTCCCCGTCGCCTCCAATGCCGTCGGAACGTTGAGCGATGTCCAGCGCATCGTCGAACTGGCCCACGACGCCGGTGCTCTCGCCTGGGCCGACGCGGTGCACTACGCCCCGCACGGGCCGATCGACGTGACCGACTGGGGCGTCGACCTCCTCATCTGCTCGCCCTACAAGTTCTTCGGCCCGCACCTCGGCCTCGCCTTCGGGCGCGCCGAGCTGCTCGAAAGCTGGCGTCCTTACAAGGTGCGGCCTGCGTCCGACATCCCTCTCGGCCATCGTTTCGAGACAGGCACGCTCCCGCACGAGCTCCTCGCCGGCTTCGTCGCGGCGGTCGAGTACATCGACTCGATCGGCTGGGAGGCCATCCAGGCGCACGAGCGCACGATGGGCGAACGCTTCCTCGCCGGCGTTCCGGAGAACGTCACGCTCTATGGACTGCCGACGATGGAAGGACGAGTCGCGACGTTCGCGTTCAACGTCGACGGCATTCCCACGCGCGACGCGGCAACGCGTCTCGGCGACGCGGGGTACGCGGTCTGGCAGGGCAACTACTACGCCGTCGAGGTGATGAAGCGACTCGGCCTCGAGGAAAGCGGCGGAGCTGTTCGCGCCGGCATCGTCCACTACAACACCGCCGCCGAGGTCGACGGCCTCCTGGCCGCCATCGCGAGGCTCTAGCGGGCGCCGGCCCAGCGCGTCGCCGCGCTGGCGCGGGCGAAGCTGCGCTCGACGTTGTCGTCCACCGTCAGGACGACGGGCCCGTGGACGATCAAATGCTTGTCTGCCCGCTCCTTGAGCAGGTCGGTGTAGAAGCCGTGCACGAGCCACTCCAACCGCGGCGCGCATGCGCAGGCGGACGAGCCCGGGCGCGAGGTCGTCGATCTGCTGGATGGCCGGGCGCCGGATGAAGGTCGTCGGCCCTTCCGGCAGGATCGCGGCGACGTGCTCGACGAGTGCCTCGGCGGCTTCCCGGCTGCTGGCGACGAGCTCGACGTCGAACTCCTTGACCCCGCCCGGCAGGACGCGGACGGCCGCGATCTGCGAGTTGTGGATGTTGATTATTTCACCGTCGAGCGAGCGAAGCTTCGTCCGGCGCAGAGAGAGGTCCTCGACGATCCCCTGAACCTCCAACATCGGGATCGCGATCGTGTCGCCGACGGAGTACCAGCGCTCGATGAACATGTTGAAGCCGGCGATGATGTCCATGAGCATTCGCTGCGCGGAGAAGCCGACGAGGATGAGGATGAAAGAGGCGCCGGCCACTGCGGTCAGGCGGCCGAACCCCCCAGTCAGCTGGGCAGCCGTCAACACAAGGGCGGTCGCGAACGCGATGTAGGCGATGCCGGTCCGGATCACCGCGACGCTGGTCTCGCGCCGCTTGAGTTCGACGATCTTGGCGCTCAGGTCTCCGCTCGGGGCCCGGTGCCTGCGATCGGACCAGGCCATGACCTTCCGAGCGACGATGGCGCTCAGGCGGGACACGGCCCAGGCGGCCGCGAACAAGAGGATGATGGTGAGGGCGTTGAGCATCTGTTACAACCTTTGCTTCCATCGAAGGTATCGACAGGGATCTAGGTGTCACAAGCCCCCATCCGAATCTTTACCCCGCCTTTACCTCATTGACATCCGCCGAGCTCCTCCAACAGCTGATCCGATTCGACACGACGAACCCGCCCGGGAACGAAGCGGCCTGCGTCGGGTTCGTCCGGAGCCTGCTCGAAGAGGCCGGTTGCGAGACCCAGACCTACGCGAAGGACCCGGCCAGGCCGAACCTCGTCGCCCGGCTGCAGGGCCCCGGCAACAGCGCGCCGCTCCTGCTGCAGGGACACGTCGACGTCGTGACGACCGCCGGTCAGGACTGGCAGAGACCGCCCTTCGGCGGCGAGCTCGTCGACGGGGAGATCTGGGGTCGCGGCGCGGTCGACATGAAGGGCGCGGTCGCGATGTTCGTCTCTGCCTTCCTGCGCGCAGCGCGGGGAGAGCTGGAACTGCCGGGCGACCTGATCCTCGTCGTGCTCAGCGACGAGGAGAACGGTGGGGATTTCGGCGCAAAGTTCCTCGTCGAGGAACACCCCGAGCTCTTCGAGGGCGTCCGGCACGCGCTCGGCGAGGCCGGCGGGATCTCCCAGGTCATCGCGGGAAAGCGCTTCTATCCGATCCAGCTCGGCGAGAAGCAGATCTGCTGGCTGAAGGCGACCGTCCGCGGGCCGGGCGGCCACGGCGCCATGATTCACCGCGACGGCACCATGGCCCGCCTCGCGCGAATGCTCGACGACCTGAATCGCAAGCGCATGCCGATCCACGTGACTCCGATCGTCCGCGAGATGATCGAGACGATCGCTGCGCACCTGACGCGGCCGAAGCGTGAGCTCATGCTCGCGCTCCTCAAGCCGGCCGTTGCCGACCGCGCCCTCCCGAAGCTCGGGCCGAAGCTGCTCTGGCTCGAGACCCTTCTGCGCAACACCGTCAACGCGACGATCGTTCGCGGCGGCGAGAAGGTGAACGTGATTCCGGCGCAGATC
>CATPAS010000240.1 GCA_955652075.1 uncultured Gaiellaceae bacterium
CGATTCGTCGACTCCGGCCTCGAGCAGCCGCTCGCGACGCCGCTCCTGATTCCGGCGGGAGCCGAGCGCTCCGACGTAGAACGCATCGGTCGTGAGTGCGCCGACCAGCATGGGGACGTCGAACTTGTCGTCGTGCGTGAGCACGACGATCGCGGTCGCGTGGTCCGGTTGCACCTGCGCGAGCGTTTCCTCGGGCCAGGCGACGATCACCTCGTGTGCATTCGGCAGGCGCTCAGGAGTGGCGAACCGCCCGCGTGCGTCGGCAACGACTGTGTGCCAGCCGAGCCCGCGTGCAGCCGCGCATAGCGCATCCGCAGTGTCGACGGCGCCGTACACGAGAAGGCGCGGCGGCGGTCCGAAGACGTCTGCGAAGACGCGCCGGCCTTCGAGCTCCACCACCCGGTCATGGCCTGCGCGGATCAGCTCGTCGGCAACGGGATCCTCACCGTGGCGCACGAGCCGTGACGTTCCCTCCTCGAGATCCGTGAGGACGACCGCGCGACCCTCCTGTCGAACGATCTCGCCGAGCTGATCGAGCAGCTCCGGCGCCGGCTCGTCCACCCAGACGTCGATCTCGCCCCCGCAGGGGAGGCCCACGCTCAGAGCGAGGTCGTCCGAGATCCCGTACGTGAGCAGCCGAGGCCCAGCGCCGGCCAGCACTTCCCGCGCTGCCTCGACGACTTCGCTCTCGACGCAGCCCCCGGAGACCGAGCCTGCGAGCTCTCCCTGCTCCGAGACGATCAGCTTCGAGCCGATCGGCCGGGGAGCCGAGCGCCGGGTCGCGACGACGCGCGCCATCGCAACGCGGTCGCCGCGTGAACGCCAGCGGTCGAGCTCCGGGAGGATCTCCCTCACCGCCGAATCGTAGCCGCGGCTAGCGCTGAACTAGTGGCCGCAACGACAGATCGTCTCGCCGAGCTGCGACCGCTCCAGCTTGAGGCCGCAGCGCGCGCAGAGCGGGGGTGCGATCCGGGCCCGCACTAGTAGCGCCCGCATCAGACTGGCCCAGAGAACCGTGTAAGGAAGGAGAAGCTGGCCGCTCATGCCTCTCGTTATCGGCCGAGAAGCTGCCCGGGTTTAGTGCACGATCACGAGCTGATGCTCGGAGACGCGAACCCGGCCGGGCCGCTCGCGAGGGTCACGTCGTGCTCGACGACGCAGCGGAAGCGCCCGAGGCGAACGCCGCGCGCCACCTCGAAGGCGGTCACCGTGATCGGTGACGTCTCCAGGACGACGGTCTCGGTGCTCGCCGCCGTTCGACCCGGGAGGACGAGGGCGGCCAGACCCGCCACGACCAGCAGGCGAAGGGCTAGGCGCACCGACCCGAATCTAGCACCGCCTGGTGCCGGGTAGAATGGCGTCGTGGGCTGGTTGATGATCGCCCTTCTGCTTGGCACCGTTGCTGCCGTCATCGGCGCGGAATGGCCGCGGCTTTCCGGCCGATTCGGAAACGAGGCGCGGCATCGCCGTGAGCGTCTGCATCGCAAGAGTCAACTGAAGCTGCTCCGGACGGAGACCGAGGAGTTCGCGGCGAGCGTGGAGCGCGATCTCAACGAGCTCCCGACGATCGAAGAAACCGACCGGAAGCGTTAGCGAAGAACGAAGGTCGTCCGCACCGTCCGGGTGTTCGGCAGGATGCGGGCGACGTTCTCCATGTTCTTCGTCTCCTGGTAGTCGGAGGCGGTGAAGGTCAGTGCGTGGCGTCCGCTTGCAAGCCCGGCCACGGGCAGGCGCGCAAGGCCGGCTGCATACGAGACGGGGACGACGTTGCCATCGATCTGAGCCTGGAGCGACAGCGGGTCGACTCCCGAGCCGCCGTCGCTGACGGCCAGCTCGAGGAACCCTGTGCGGACGCCGCGCACTCGCACCGACGGAGGCGTGACGTCGCCCTCCCAGAACCGGAAGCGGAACGGACCGGTTCGTGCACCGGGCGGCGTGTCGAACACGACGTCGTAGACGCCGGGTCCGGGGAGGGCCACGCCGGCGACGAGCCGGTGATGCCCGTAGCTCGTGCGGTACGGATTCTGGTCGAACGGCAGGGCCGTGTAGCCCGCGAGCCGGTTCTCGTCGCCGTCACGGACGACTCGCGGCTCGACGCCGACACCATTGTCGCGCGCGATCACGGCCACGCCGAAGTTCGCGATCCGGCGCCGCAGGTGGACGCGGTACACGACCTCGCGGCCGCTGAGAATGACCGGGAAGGAAGGGTGGCCGGGCACGACGTCGGGATAGCGATACGTGGACACTCGTGCGGCGCCGCGGGAGGTATCCGCGGCGTACTCGCCGGGACGAACGAGCGCCACCTGTCGATCGAGCCCAAGGCGCGGACGCTCCACTCGGAGCCAGAAGGGAATCCTGCGCCGGGCGCCCTCACGCGAAAGGATCACAAACCCTGTCACTTCACCTTCGCGGGCGTTGCGAGGGACGGCTGCGCGCACCGGGAGGAGGCCGGGCACGGTCGCTTGGGCCGGAACTGAGAGCGGCGCACCGGCGAGGCTGAGAGCGACGTTCCAGACTCCGGCGCCGCCGCCGGCATCCGCGAGGTCTACTGTGCGCCGCGCGGTGGCGCCCGGCCTGAGCAATCCGAACGAGAGGTTGGTCGGGCTGGCGAACACGAGCGGCTGATCGGCTCGGACGAGATCGATTCGGCCGCCGCCCTCGCGCAATGGATTGACCTCGGCCGTCCCACCGTTGTGAACGGGAACGCCGGTGAGCACGAGAGCGGACTTGATCTGGGCCGGCGTCCACGTCGGATGGCGCTGTCGCAGCAGGGCGGCCGCACCGGCGACGTGCGGCGCGGACATGCTCGTCCCGCTGCTCTCCACGAAGCCGCCGGCGGGCGCGGCCGACTCGACACTTTCGCCCGGTGCGGTGACGTCGGGTTTGAAGGTGAGCGAGTAGGGCGTCGGCCCGGCCGAGGAGAAATCGGCAATGTTGTCGACGGAAGCGCTGCCGTGACCGCCGCTCGATGCGGCGACGGAGATCGTCTTCGCTGCGTTCGCCGGCGATGTGATCGTCCCGAAACCGAGGTCCGCGAAGTCGTTGCCGGCCGAGACGGCCGACACGACCCCGGCATCGGCGGCGGCGTTCAGCGCCTTGGCGACCGGATCCCGGCTCGCCTCGATCTCCGTCTCGCCGAGCGAGAGATTGATGACGTCCATGCCGTCTCGCACCGCGGCCTCGATGGCGGCGGCGAGCTCCGGGGAGTTGCCGTTCGCACCGAACTCACTCGGGATGCCGAGTGCCTTGTAGTTGCCGAGGTACGCGCGCGGTGCGATGCCGGAGAGCCGGAAGCCGGTCCGGGTGAGTGTGTTGTTGTTTCCCGCCGCGATTCCGGCGACATGGATGCCGTGATCGGAGAGCTCAGGGTCGAACGGCAGCTTCGCGTTCGCATATGCCGGTGTCGCAGGAGCAAACGCCCGCGCGACGATCACCTTCGGCGTCGTGTACGCAGTCTGACCCTTGGGGAAGCCCGGCGGATACACGTACCCGGCCGGTGCGAAGAACGGGTGCGTCTGATCGATTCCGTCGTCGACGATCGCGATCTTCATTCCCTGGCCCGCGGTCGCCAGGGTCTGGCCCCAGACGGTCGGCGCGCCGATGAGCTGCGGGGTCCTGTCGAGCAGCGTGTGGTAGCCGATGCTCGGCCATACCCGCGTGCCCGCCACTTGTGAGAGGCCGGCGAGCTGCGAGCGCGGAACGACGACGGCGAAGCCGTTGAGCACGACACCAAAGCGCCAGCGCACCCGGGCCCCGGGAATCCTTGTGCGGATCCGGGCCTGCAGCACACGCTGCGCGGAGTCGAGCTGCCGCAGGTAGTTGCGGCTCGCAGGCGCACTCAGCAACAGGCGGTTGGGGCGGGCGAAGGAGGAGAAGGCGAGCGTCCTGTGCCGCGCGAATACCTCGGCGAGCGGCGGCGCCTTCAGGGTCACGAGCACCTCGACGTTCTCCGCGCCGGCGGCGGGAGCGTGCGAGAGCGCAAGCAGTCCACAGATCAGGAGACCCCGTCTCAGGTTCGAAATCGTACGGCTAATGGCCGAATCGAGTCGGCCTTCGGCACGACTCGATTCGGGATCTATCGAACGTGGTCGTGGACTGCGGCGGGCAAGGCCCTCCTCCGCCGTGAGTCTTGGCAACCCAAGAGCCTGGCTAGACTGTGCGTCCGCGCGGATGTGGCGGAATTGGTAGACGCGCACGGTTCAGGTCCGTGTGGGGGCAACCCCGTGGAGGTTCAAGTCCTCTCATCCGCATAACTGGATCATGCGGTGCTGGTGCCCAGTCAGTGCCCAAACGGATGTGTGCCGTCCCCCGCGATGTCAAGAACGGATGCCGCTGGGGCTACGGCTGGGAGAGCTAACGGCCGGCCGGGGCTATGTCCTCAGCCGGTGCCCAGCAATTTCCTGAGCCATGCGCGGATCCGCCTCATGGCGAGGAGTCTACGCCTGAGCGCGACGAGCGACATGTGGGGGATTTCGGGCACCGTGCAGATCGCCGACAGATGAGGGAGAAGGCCCTGCGGCTATGCACATTCGAGTAGATGACCCTCACGTGGTCCTTGACCTGCGCGACCATCTTCGGCGCGCGGGCTGCGTCGCCGTGGAGGTCGCGCCGGGCACGCTTCAGGTCGCGTTGCTCGGTGCCCCGAACGCTGACCAAGCGGCTCGCGAGGTTCGGGCCTATCTAGGTACGTGGATTGCGGCTCGCGGAGTCGACGCGGAAGTCATCTTCGATGCCGAGATGGACGGATAGGAAACAGGGTGCAAGGCCCGTAGGTATCGAACTTAGTTGCGCCGGCGTACTCGCACTGGATGAGTGCTCCTTACTCCTGCGTCATGCTCGGCACGTTGCATCCGTTACAGACGTGCCGTCGGCGGAGACCCTGCGGCGCATCTAGCGTCTGCCTGCCATGCTCGTTCCTCTGGGTCCTCGCGCCCGATTCCACGGCCGCGTCCGACAGCGCTCACTTACACTCAATGCGGTTGCGTCCCGAGCCGGACGCAACCGCATTGAGTGTAAG